>NZ_CATJGZ010000117.1:0-27196 GCF_949740115.1 Bacteroides sp. 41_26 | reverse complement strand
GTCAAAAGTAACCGTAGTAGGCGCAGGTAACGTAGGTGCTACATGTGCAAATGTACTTGCTTTCAATGAAGTAGCAGACGAAGTAGTAATGCTGGACGTAAAAGAAGGCGTTTCAGAAGGTAAGGCAATGGATATGATGCAGACAGCTCAACTGTTGGGATTCGACACTACCATTGTTGGTTGCACCAATGATTATGCTCAGACTGCAAACTCTGACGTTGTTGTTATTACTTCTGGTATTCCTCGTAAACCGGGTATGACTCGCGAAGAACTGATTGGTGTGAATGCTGGTATCGTGAAATCAGTAGCTGAAAACATCCTGAAATATTCTCCTAACGCTATTATCGTAGTTATCTCTAACCCGATGGATACAATGACTTACTTGGCACTGAAAGCTTTGGGTGTACCAAAGAATCGTATCATCGGTATGGGGGGGGCTTTGGATAGCTCACGTTTCAAATATTTCTTGTCTCAGGCTTTGGGTTGCAATGCTAACGAAGTAGAAGGTATGGTTATCGGTGGCCATGGTGATACTACTATGATTCCTTTGACTCGTTTTGCTACTTACAAAGGTATGCCGGTTTCTAACTTCCTGTCAGCAGAACAGTTGGAGAAGGTTGCGGCTGACACAATGGTAGGTGGTGCTACACTGACTAAGTTGTTGGGTACTTCTGCATGGTATGCACCGGGTGCAGCAGGAGCATTTGTAGTTGAATCTATCATCCACGATCAGAAGAAGATGATTCCTTGCTCTGTAGCTTTGGAAGGTGAATATGGTGAAAACGATCTTTGCTGTGGGGTACCTGTAATCCTGGGTAAGAACGGTATCGAGAAAATTGTAGAACTTCCGTTGAACGAAGAAGAAATGGCTAAGTTCAAAGCAAGTGCTGAGGCTGTTCGTAAAACAAATGCAGCTTTGAAAGAAGTAGGCGCTCTTTAATAAAGAAGGGGTTATATACTTGAAATAATAAAAAGGACGGTTCTTCTGTAAGAGAGGAATCGTCCTTTTTCTGTCTGTTCTTTTGCTTTTAAAACCCTATTTGTAATCCAGCTTATAATCAATACTAAGAAGAGTTACCTGAATTTAAGGAATAAATTTACTCAACTTTCCACAATGGGTTATTGTTAATTTATGCATAGCTCTTGTCACTGCTACATAAAGCATACTTTTATCAATTGCCGAACAATAGTTTCTATCATCCACCTGTGGTATAATAACTTCGTCAAACTCCAGGCCTTTAGCCATGTGCGACGAAGTGATGAGGATACCTTTTACAAAAGCCGAACTTTGGTTCGACAGGAAATAAACATTTTCTATGTATGTCTGAAGTTTGTCTGCAAGGGATTTTGCCTGGGCTTCTGTTTTGCATACAATCCCAAGTGACTTATTATTTGATTTCTTAAAAGTGAATATTAAATCTGTAATACCGGATATCTCTTCTTCTGTATTTCTGTATTGAAGAATCATCGGTTGTTCACCATGTCTTACGACAGGTTCTAACTCTTCATTGAGCAGAATTTCTTGTGCAAAACTGGTAATTTCAAAAGTAGAACGATAACTTTTGCATAGTTTCATCACTTCTCCCGTTGTAAATACTCTTTGAATCATATCAGCAGTGGATGAGCCATAAGGATTGACTGATTGGGATGCATCACCCAGAATCGTCTTCCGGCAAGGATAAAGTTTTTGAATGACTTTATACTGTATAGGAGAATAATCTTGCATTTCGTCTATCAGGATATGCTTGACATGGCTGTGAGGTTTTTTTCCCTCCAATGCTATATGTAGGTATGCTAAAGGAGCTAAATCAGAATATTCCAACGTATGACTTTTGCGCATCCTTAACATTTCGCTTTTTCCTACCCATTCAAAAAAGTTCTTATAAACCTGAATGTCGTTATTACCAGCAAACATTTTTCTTACTTCTTTTTTCAACAGATTCCTCTCTGCGGTAGTAACTGTAAAATTGTATTTGATTGTCATCATTTCCAGAATATAATCGGTCATCGTCTCAAAACGTTGGCGCATTGGGTAGCGGCTGAATCGTCTGAATTGTTCATCAATAAATTCGGCCGGAATAGTAATGTGTCTGGTTAGTTTTACGTCTGTTGCTCTGAAATAGTTATTTTCCATATATAGAATAAATTTATCGAGGAGTGAGATGAAATCAAATGAAGCCTTATACTGTATCCTTTCGATAAATTCTTCTGTAGGCTTTCCAAGTAATTCTGTTACTTGTTCAAAGAAGTTTTGGTATTTATATTTGTGACCGAGTACATCCGAAAGAATATATTCCATACTGGTTTCAGGAACAGTCTCCTCACCAAGTTCCGGGAGTACATTAGAGATGTAATCGGCAAAAACTTTGTTGGGCGAAACCACCAATATGTCTTTGGAGGAAATATCTCCTTTCAGTGTATAAAGAAGATAAGAGATGCGATGTAAAGCGATGGAGGTTTTACCCGATCCGGCAACTCCTTGTATGATAAGTACGTGTGCATCTTCATTACGAATAATGCGGTTCTGTTCCCGCTGAATGGTTGTGACGATGTTTTTCATTTTATCATCAGCGTTCGAACTTAGTTCTTTCTGTAAAATATCGTCATGTACAGTCAGAGAGCTTTCAAGCATATATTCCATTTTGCCATTGCGGATACGGTACTGACGTTTCAGCAAAATCTCTCCGCTAATTTCACCCAAAGGGGATGAATACGTAGCTTTTCCCAGTTCATTATCGTAGAACATACCCGATATGGGAGCTCTCCAGTCATATATCCGGTTTATCTTTTTGTTAGTGTCATAAAATGTGTGTATTCCTATATAAACCGGTATTGTCTGGCTTTTCTCCCTTTCTTCTTTAAAGTCTATCCGGCCGAAGTAAGGAATGTCTACTATTTTACTCAGTCTTTTGCGCTTGTCAATCACACTTTCACCCAATGCAAAATGATTTAAGATGCTTTCCCTCATAGAACGAATTTCATGTGGATCAATATCTTTATTTGACCATAAATACTCTTTGTACTCTTGTAGTGTATCTACGTGTTCTTTCACTGATATACCCGTATTATTAATTACGTCGTTGAGGGTGTTGATTATCTCCTGCAAATATTCTTTCTCTTGTTCTTCTGTTTTATTAAATACCATAACTCTTTCATTACTATATTAAAAACGGTCTGAAAAGACAGCAAAGTTAGTTCATTCCATTGGGGCGATAAATAGTTATTTATAGCTATATATCCAGCCTTTTTTCTACTTTTGTACACTTTATTTCAAATGCGGAAAGATGGATATTCTTGATATGGCGGGACGGAACCAGCAAAAAGCCTGGGAGATAATAGAAAGTACCGGTGTTATCCCGATATGGGAAAGTATTGGTGCAAAAGTGAATTTGGTGGGTTCCTTGAGTACAGGGTTATTGATGAAACACCGGGATATTGATTTGCATATTTATACCTCACCTTTGAGCTTGGCTGACAGTTTCCGGGCAATGGCGCAACTTTCAGAAAATATAGCTATAAAGAAGATGGAGTGTGTAAATCTTTTGCATACTGTTGAAGCCTGTGTGGAGTGGCATGCCTGGTATCAGGATTCTGAGAGTGAACTTTGGCAGATTGATATGATTCATATCCGGAAAGGCTCCCGGTATGATGGCTATTTTGAAAAAGTGGCGGAACGTTTGAGAGCTGTTTTGACTGACGAAACAAGACTGGCTATTTTGAAATTGAAGTATGAAACTCCTGAAACGGAAAAGATTATAGGGATAGAATATTATCAGGCTGTTATTCGGGATGGAGTAAGAAGTTATGCGGAATTTGAGGTATGGCGGCAAGAGCATCCGGTTACAGGCATTGTAGAATGGATGCCATGATGTGTCGATATGAGATTTAATTCAACAGCCCCAGTTTCAATCCAGTATTAATGGCTTCAATAGAATTTTGTACACCTAATTTATGTAATAGATTCTGCCGATGGATATGAACCGTATGGATACTGATACAAAGTTTGTCGGCTATCTCTTTACTTAGAAGCCCTTTCTGAATATACTGTAAGATTTCAGTTTCACGTTGCGTCAGAATTATTTGTGTTGTTGATAATAGAGAGGGAGAGAATATTTCTCCGTTTTTAAGATTCAGTACAGTACAATCTACCTGATTGGATTCCTTTTGATTGGGGGCAATATCCATATTTCCTATTATGAGCCAGGCTTTTCCGTTATGAGCCTGTTCTAAAACCTGCTGTTTGCTGATAACTCGTATATATTGTTGTCTGGCATTGCGTACCCGGAAACTATAGATATTACAGTAATCATTCCTTTGTTCGATAGGCAAACCGAATATAAACTTACCAAGATCAACCTGTAGCCGTTTTAGTTGTGATAAATCATCTGGATGAATGCGTGATTCTAAATAATCACCTTGTCTTTCCAATGTAGCTATCTTGTGGCTGTCATATCCCAGTAAATCTACGAAGTTGGAGGATGCGAAAGCATACCTGCATTTATAAACATCAACAACGAATGTACAGTTGTGACTTAGTTTGGACATGCGGTGAAGCATGCTTTTGTCACGTTCCCAAAGACTGTAATCAATGTCTGATGCCGATAGATGCTGCTTTGCCCACATTTCTTCCCTGGTTATATTCATTGACCTCATATAGTATAGCTATAAATTATTGTTTTTGTTCCACAAAGGTAAAATTAATCTTTAATGATGGAAATAATTATAGAGGTTAGACATTGTTTTATTACTGGGAATGGTGTAGTTTTACTTCAGTTAAGTTTTCTTTTGTACTCATTTAATGGTAGAATAAAGAAAGAATACACTTATCTTTGTATTAGTGATTGTTTGTAACCGGAATATCACAATAATGCCGGGTGATAATAAAATTATGAAGACAAAAGAAATAGATCGTTTTTCGGAAGTTCCACAAGACTATCCTCTGTGCATTAATTATCAATGTCCTCGGGCGTCTACTTGTTTGAGGCAATTAGTTGCACAGGAAGCTGCTGATAGTATAAAGTTTTTAATGATTATCAATCCGAAGCATCAAGCTACTTTGAAAAAAGATTGCCCTTATTATCGTTCAAGTACCAAAGTTCGCTTTGCCAAAGGTTTTATGAATATCATAGAGAATCTGACTCAAAAGCAAATACGGGAAGTTATTCCTCAACTGATAAATCGATTCAGTGAAAGAACATATTATCGTATTCGTAAAGGAGAGCGCTTACTCTCACCTGCCGAGCAACAAAGTGTGGTGAATATTTTCAAAAAGTATGGGCTGACCGAGCCGATTGTATTTGATGATTATATAGAGGACTATGAGTGGTAGAACTGGCTATAGTATAATGTACTTTTTGCCATCACATTGGCAGGACTCTGCCAATGTGATGGCAAGGTGTTGCCAATAGGTTGGCAAAGTCTTGCCAGTACGATGGCAAAAGAGGATATAATATCTGTGTAAATATCGAATTACGTATAGGCTCTAAGAAAATAATAAAAGTTGGTTATAAAGGTTTGAAAAACCTTTATAACCAACTTTTATTATTTTTCAATCCGTATTTGTCGGATAGGCTATGATTAGAAAATCACTTTAATACCATCGATTATGTAAACACCCGGATTAAGGGTAACCGTGTTAGAACCGGGTTTAACGGAGATTGATACGACAGGTATACCTGAGATGGCAAATATGTCGATATCTTGTTCCACATCCGAAATTATCACAAGGTTTGAACCTTCTTTGATAAGTTTTATTTTTTCTCCTTGAGGGAGTGTCTGGTTGTCAGTACCTGTAATGTTTACTTTACCAACTTCGAATGAATCTTCGACTCCGAAAGTATTAGCCTTAGCATAAACCGAGAAAGGCGCGATCATAAGGTCTGTTTCTTCATCGGCGATACGGTTAAAGCTGTAACCTTCATCATCAAGTAAGTATGTGTCTGGAGCAACGTTGGTGGAAGTATAGTTACCAAACAGAGTGAAATCCTTACCTGCTTTTGTGATAGATTCTGCCACCGGAGTCATAGGTACGTCAAACATAAGCGATTCGTCTGCTTGTGTGGCAGGACTACCATTCGCACGGAATGTAAAGTCGACAGTATCATCCACTTCTCCGTTAAGATGTATCATATAAGGTTTATTAGCTTCAATCGAGGGCTGGTTCTCAAGTATTATAGCGTCTTCGTTGAATGATAATATACTGACTGTATGGTTACCCGAAGTACCAATCGTATAGTCATTACCTTTTCCATCCGACATGTACTTGGGTACGAACGGTAAGACTATACCTTTCCATTCTTTACTTTCATTTCCGGTTGGGTAGTTCAGTTTGACTGACAGTGAGATATTTTTTTCACCGAGATTAAAACTTGCCGGAGCATTGAAAGCAAAACCGTCAGTGAGGACAATGTCGGTTGAAGCCACGCGTGAACCACCACTGTTGATCACAATGTTTGATTTTGAAGAGATTGATTTTTCCAAACCTTCTGCAAGATATATTATACAGTTGGGGTTTATACCCTCAAACGATTGATCGTTTATGCCTGTGGTATTACGTACACGGGTAGAACTTTGATCCTTGTCAGACTGTGAGTTTCCAAAAAGCGTGATACTCGTCAACGAAGAACATCCGTCAAAAGCTCCGGCATCTATTGCATCGACCGAATTAAGTGTCAGCGATTCGAGTTGCGAACAGCCGGCAAACGCATTTTTTCCTATAGAAGTAACGTTTTCCGGAAGCACTATATTTGTAAGGTTTTCCATTCCTGCGAATGCATTTGAAGGTATTTCGCTGTTTTCAACGGCAGACATGTCAATGGTTTCCAAAGACGTGAAGTTTTCACGTATGTGTTCGAAGGTCGTATCGGTCATTTCTCCCGACAATTCGAGTTCAACAATTCCATCGGCTTCTTCTTTATCAATATAGATCACTTCTTCCGGCTTAAGAACCGCACCTTCAACAGGAACCATCGTGATTTCAACTTCTATATCCGATTGCAAGTTTGTGATCGTATATATACCGTTTTCGTCCGGAAGAGCAACTTCACCGGCTATTTTGACTTTAGGAGTCATACTCGGAGTTTCGGAAACGATCGTAAATTTGTAATCGCAACCTTCCTTGTAGAGGGTTTTACGTTCATTAGAACCTTGAACAAACAGAGCCATATTGACACCATTCCATACATTTACCTCATTAAGGTTTACAAAGTTGACTTTAGATTTTCCGGACGCATCTTTGACCTTGATATCATAATGGAACACCACGTCAATGATATGGTTTTGCGGACAAGATAGATATTTCGGATCTGTTACATTACCATAGAATTTCACTAGATAATAACCGCCGGGATTGAAGAAATCAGTGGGATCGAGTGGATCAAGCTGATTTGTTACATCTTGTTTATTGTCATAAAGTTTAAATGCAACTCCAGGACGGTAGGTCGGATTGGGCTTATAAGAGGTCGGCTTAAAATTGGGCAATCCAAGCATTACAGTTTTAGTTGCACTTCCTACAGGTCCCTCAATTTTGGTCAATGGCTCTCTTTCCGAATATTGGAAAGTTCTGTCCGGATCGATCTGAATGTTATAGAATACTTTTGAAGTTGTATGTTGGAGTTCTTTCCAGAATTCACTGTTCGCATATGCCGATTCAGTACCTTTGGGCACTTCAAGGGTTATTTGAGTATTCGTTGGGAATGGATTACTTTTCAATGGTACCGGAGTTTTTGACAGAACAACTATCTTTTCAAGTTTAATGCATGCTGCGAAAGCGCCACTTCCAATATAAGCTACTTTTTCCGGAATTGTAATTTCTTTTACATTGATACAACGATAGAATGCATTTTCTTCTATACTCTCCAGATTCTTAGGCAGAAGGATTGTTGACAGAGCCGTTTTTCCCATCGGATTTGATGCTGCAAAAGCATTTGTAGGCAGTGAGTTTGGAGTGGGCAGACTTTTTATTGTCACATCGGTCAAGTCAAGAGCTACAAGTTTATCTGCATTCTTCTGCAATGTCGCAAAATCGGAGGCATTCATCTCACCCATTAGTTTGAGTCGTGAAGGGAAAACTTCGGAAGTTTTTGATGCAAGCTCTCCTGCATGGAGGTTCATAGCTGTATAAGTTTCGTCTCCGGCAGCCACTACTTGTATGGCTATGTCAAGATCTTCACGTACACTTTCAACCTTTATTTGGGCTACTCCCTGACGATCAGCCACAATCTTACCATTGATCGACACCGTTATTGCGTCGGCAACAGAAACCGGCATGATCTTACATGTAAAGTCCATACCATGGACGATCTGATCAATAGCCCCCTGGATAGTGGCTCCCTGAACAGAAGATGGCATAGTGATCTTGTGGTACAACACCTCATTACCTACAGCCTTGATTGAATCTTTTACGTTTTCATTTATTCCTTTGACGAGATGCCATTCTTTCTTGTTGTACGAAGTTGCGATCCGTACGAGATTACCTTCACGTACTGAAGCTTCTTTTACCTGGCAGTTAAAGTTACAGGGCAGGTCGCCATAATTCGTTCCTGAGTTAGTAAATACAGGCGAGATGATTTCTTTAATAGCACCTTTGGCATCTGTGAGCACGGCAGCGTAGAACATCGAGGCATAATCCCGAGGAATAGCCAATGCGTTAGCGCGTATGGTAAATGTCTTACCGGAAATAACGTTGATCACGTCGGTTGCAAGCCCTATACCACCCCTTGAATCGGTTAACTTCCACAAAGAGAGGTGGGTTGTCGGTTGTGGCTGAATGAAATTGGCATGGATCATAGTGTTGGCATTGACGGTGATAGTATATCGGTTATCGGTTCCGGCAATCAATTTGGTTGTGTTGGCAAAAACTTCCATTTTAGCATCACCAAAGCGATTGTCCGTTTCAACGGTGAATGAGAACAACGAACCGGGTGTCACTTCGAGATTCTCTGAATCCGGCGTTATCTTTACCCCCTCTGTCTCTTCAAGAACGATCGTATAAGAAGATGCCGGAACAGGATTTTCTTCAACGATCTCTTTGAAATCCTGCCAGTTCTCCTTTGACGAATATGCTGTTTTTGCGTTAACCGGTACTACAAGTTTAGATTTAGGTGTTCCTGTGAACACACACCAGTTGATCCATGCCGGCGATTGACGGCGTACAATGACTTCTCTCAGATTACTGCAATTTAAGAATATATTGTATTCGTAAGTACCCACTGATGCCGGAATTTCGATTTTTTGCAGACCAGTGGCATTGAAACAGCCATTTTTCAAAATGGTGAGAGACTTTGGCAACTTAATATGTTGTAACGAATGGTAGCCACTGAATGCTTTAGTGGGGATAGCGTTAGCAGGATTCGAACCATTGGCTACTATGTTCACACCAGAAATATCAAGCATGGTTAGCTTCATACGTTCGCGTATAAATGTGAAATCACGGATGTCGATCGTTCCATAAAGTGTCAGTTCCTTAATCGTTCCGGCATCGGCTTCACTGATAAGCTTTTCAAGGTTACCGGCAGTTACCCATAGATTACGTTTATTCACTACATCCTCCATTGACTGTACGATAATACGGATTTGCTGGTCAGTGGTGACATTTTCAATTTTGTAAACATTATCGGCACTTGGAGTCAGGATGAATCCGTTTGCTTTGACTGTAACAACCTTGTCAGGGGAAGCGGATTGGACTTTAAATGTGTAGTCGCGACCTTTGATTACTTTTACATCGGCATACGATATGATAGCTCCGTCTACGTTGAGCGGTATGTCAATTGAAAAATACGGTATGGAATTGTTTTTTGCTTTAATCTCATTTATTGTGATGAGGTCGCCGGTAACGGGCAACCACTCGTCAGAGCCGTTGGCTATAGTGACCATACGGATTATATCATCGTTAGCGACAACGGTTTCGGCAGGTACCGAACATGTAAAATCAGAATAAAGTCTTGGCATCATCACCTGCATTGCTTGAAGTGATAGCCCTTTACCATCATGCAGTAATGTTTTCAATTTCCCATTAGCAGAGAAAAGAGCCACAGAAATTTTTCCTGAGAAATTTTCATATGAAACGTTTTTAAAGGCACCTGCTCTTATGCTGAACTTCATTCCGGGGTTGATATCTACTGCGTCGGAAGTTATACCGATCTGACGTTCGTCGGCTGTGATATGAACAGGTGACCACTTGACTGTTGTTTCGGCAGGTTTGATATTATAGATGATAGTGGTCTGGTCGTTGAAACTGTGTGATGTACTTACAGTGGGGTTGAGAGCGTCGGAAGAAAAATAACCGTTGGCCGAACCACCCCAGCCCCAATTGATGTGGAAATAAGGTACTGAACCTTTTATCTCATATCCGTCGCACACAAAAGCATGACCTACTGAGACATCTTGACCACTATAGATCACTGGTCGTCCGGCATTGATCTCGTCAACAATTATGGCATCCCATACAGTACGGTCGGTTTCCGAACGCTTTTTATAGGATACCTCTGGGGCATATCCGAAAAATGATATAAGGGCGGCAGGAACACGTACTTCAAAGGCACTCGAACCATACATTCCGAAATCTGTTTTTATTGATATAGCACAATGAGCCATCAGTGTAGCCACAGCATCAGCTTCGGCTGTAGAATATCCTGAACGATAGTTATCCATTCTCATATTACCCCAATCATATTGGGTATTGAAATCAGTACCGTCAAGTGAGCCATTACCCATTGAGGGGTAATTATAATATTTCATAACGGTAGCCATGGCAGTACCAACGCAACCTACAAGGCGGCGGTTAGGTATCTGACCGTTGAATGGAGCTTCCTGACTCCATTCCGGAGTTTTGATAGACTTTGTCAGTGAAGTTTGCATACTTACACGCTTGCGAAGCTCGGTGATATTATTTCCAACCGGTTTCACGGCATTGTTGAGCATCATCGTAGTGACATCAGATATTTCATCCGGTATATATAAAGACTCATAAGAGTATCCCACAACCGGGATTGCCTTGTCATCGGCTGATATGATGATAAATCCACGACCATCCTTGGCATTAAACACATAATAAGCAGGTGTCCCGTCACTTTTTTGTGATGTATACGCCAATTCAAAAGCATCGGGATTACTTAGTCTCGAAATGTTACCAGCATTAAAAAAATTAGCAGCGGCTTCAGCAGCTTCTTCTATAGTCAACATTTTGGCATGGAGGCTGTACGGGTAAACAGCACACACTAGAAGAAGCAGTACTTTTAAAAACTGTTTCAGCATAAGATAAATAGCTTTTAATTAAGTTATAAATAATATAAATGTTTAATATGAATTCAGCTAAAATACGAGCTGATTGGAATGTGCAAAGTCTTTATTATTAGTATTTTATGTTACTGATAAAACATATAGTTCTTTCCATAAGCTATTACGGGGCGCGAATTTAACTATATTTTTATAACAAACCATCTGATGCATTTGTTAAAAAACACAAATGACTATGCGGGGTGTTGATGTAACCTCAGAGATATACTTTGTATAAACAATTGATATTTGATAGTGGCATTAGGCTTTTTTGATAATTCAATTAAATTTCCGGTAACATTCGCTTACGGGATGTTTGCCATTTAATAGTGTTTTAGACTTGTATACACAAAATGTTAATGTCCGTGTCCATAAGAAAACTGGTTTAACTTTCAGTTTAAATCATGAGGTAAATAGGTAGATATATAAACAAAAAAGAGAGCTACTATGTTGAGTAACTCTCTTTTTTACAAGTGGTGCCACCAGGAATCGAACCGGGGACACAAGGATTTTCAGTCCTTTGCTCTACCAACTGAGCTATGGCACCTTTCTTATTTGCGATTGCAAAGGTAGCGAAAGTTTTTTTATCTTGCAAGAGGAGGAGAAATAAAAAACACTGATAAATAGCTACAGTGTTTATTATCAATTATCTATTTGATGAAAATATTTCATTTTATTGAAAAGAATATTTGGTTTATGGCTTATTCATTGAGTATATTACTTGTTGTGTTGTAGGTTATCGGAACGGTAACTATATTTTTCTATAGTCTCCTAATGAAATGCTACTGATATATGTATAAGGGAGATAAATCATTGGATAATTCATTTATATATAAGATATTATAATGTAACTATATTTATAGAAGAAAAGTAATAGCCATTGTCTTTTATAACATTATCCATAGGGGGGAAGGCTATCCCAAAATTAAATTTTAAGATAGCCTTTTATTTACTAGTGTAGAAATTCTTTCTGGTTATAAGAATCAATGTCTAATAAGTTTTTAGTAACTCCTTAAAATACCATTGTATTTTTCCAAAATTCTCTAATGATATATATTCGTTCTCATTGTGTATTGTACGTTGTTCGTACTGATTCAGACATATAGGCATGAAGCGGTAAATATCATTACTTACTGTTTGATATTTATAAGAGTCTGTACCACCGATTGTTATATAAGAAGTAACTATCGCGTCAGGGTAGATCTTATTTACTTTTTCTTTTATAATTTCAAAGCCTCTTACGTTTTCCGGAGAAATATTTGAGGGGGCACGTTGAGAAATTACCTCTATGGCGATATCGTAACCTTCACATAGTTTTTTCACATGTTCTATGACACCAGAAACTGAATCACCTGGTAAGATGCGGAAATTTACCGTTACTTCTGCTTCGGAAGCCAGAACATTTGGAGCATCACTACCTTTAGCCATTGTTACAGCTGTAGTTGTGCGAACCAGTGCATTGGATGCAGGAGATTTTTCCATTGTTCTCAGTAATAACGGTCTGAGTAACCATTGGTTTGCTATTGTCATACGGGAAAAGAATCCCATCTCATTTCCGACATTATCAAAGAAGGTTGCAATTGGGGAAATAATTTGTGCAGGAAACTGGTCACTGTTCAGTTTCTCAATGATTTCTGCTGCATAGATTAACGAACTTTTTTTCGGAGGCATAGAAGAATGTCCTCCCATTCCTTTTACTGTAAGACGTAAAGTAAGGAAGCCTTTTTCTCCGGTTCCAACTAGGCCTAATGGAACTTTAATAGACTCTATAGCTGAACTTGGAGCAGCAATAATACCCCCTTCGTCATAAATAGCGTCAAAATTCAGTTCTTTATTTTTGAAATACTCTGCTATTTTTACAGCTCCTTGACGTCCACTTACTTCTTCATCATGTCCGAAAGCAAACCAGATATCTCTTTCTGGCTGAAAACCTTCAGCAATTAAATTATCAGCTCCTTCCATTAATGAAAAGAGCATACATTTCATGTCGAGCGTTCCACGTCCGTAGATACGGCCATTTATTACAGCTCCTGAAAATGGTGGATAATCCCATTTGGTAGCATAAGACTGAATTGGAGGTAACGGTTTGTCATTCAACTGAAAAATGGTATCAGCAGGAATCATAGTAGATGGATCATAGCCGGCTACGGGTACAACATCATAATGCGATAAGAATAAAACCGGTTTCAAATTACCGTTTTTTCCCTTCCAATGAAAGATCATGCCATATGTATTAATGGTATCTGTGTCCATTACTTTATATACCTCAGAATAAGAATCGGACAGATATTTCATGAATTCTCCGAAAGGTTTGAAATTGGTTTCTTCATAGAACTCATTACTAATGGTTGGAATACGTATTCCACCGACAAAACGACGTATGGCTTTTTCAGAAGGAGTAGTATTCACTACTTCTTTATTATCTCCGGTTTTTTCTATCTTCTTAAATTGATAGGTGAAAGTTCTTACTATCAGTACGAGAATAAGTATGAGAAATAAAAGTAATAAGAATGTAAAAAATCTTTTCATGGTTCATTTTTTTTAATTATATATTTTTTATCAGATTTATTTGGAGTACCGGAATTGGATAATAACTCCATTGCCGTTTTACAGATAAGTAACCCTCCTCCCAACTGAATTACAGGAATAGCCAAACCAAAGATCAATAAAAATAAATGCCTTATCACCAAAGTACCTATACCGATCAGAATATAGTTGATAATTAATTTCTGAATAGCTGTTTTGTGCTGATGATCATTCAGCTCGTTCTGAAAATCATTAACGACAAAACCATTTCCCAATGGATTTATTACCGGAAACAAAGCCATAAAAGAAAATGTAAATATAATTAAAAGGTTACTTAATATCATAATCATTATTTTCTTGATACTTTATTATATAACAACAGAATTAAAAAGTTTATCCGGATTCTTTAAATTTATTTTCTTCAATATATAAATATTGTTTTTTACTTTTCTCTTATTTACTTATTAATTAAGGAGAATATTAGATTTCAATAACTTAATTCTAACGTTTTTTGATAGACTTTTTTGTTCTTATTACGAATGATAGCTATATTTTATGGTAGGAGTTCGGTTTGATTGAATTTCATGAATTAATAGCCAATAAATGAACCATTAACTAAAACTTTAATTATGTGTACAAGAGTAGTTTATTCAGGAACAAATGGGATGGTAGCAACCGGTCGCTCTATGGACTGGAAAACAGAAATGCATAGTAACCTTTGGGCATTTCCAAGAGGAATGATGCGTAACGGAGAAGCTGGAACAAATTCGTTGAAGTGGACGTCGAGATATGGAAGCGTAGTAACCTCTGCTTTTGAAATTGCCAGTACGGATGGGATGAATGAGAAAGGGCTAGTTGCCAATTTACTTTGGTTACCCGAAACACAATATCCGGTAAGAGATAAAAATAAACCGGGGCTTGCTATAACAGCGTGGGTACAATATATGCTGGATAATTTTGCAACAGTGGAAGAGGCCGTTTCTTATATTGATGAAGATACCTTTCAGGTGGTATCAGATATGATGCCGGATGGGTCTCGTTTAGCAACATTGCATTTATCTATATCCGATGTTACGGGTGATTGTGCTATCTTTGAGTATGTAGGTGGAAGACTTACTGTATATCATAATAAAGATTATAAAGTAATGACTAATTCTCCTACTTATGACAAACAGCTGGCACTAAATGAATACTGGAAAACGATAGGAGGTTTGAGCTTTTTACCCGGAACGAATCGCGCAGCCGACCGTTTTGCCAGAGCTAGTTTCTATATTAATGCATTACCGAAAACTGATGATGAAAGGATAGCTGTTGCCAGTGTATTTAGTGTTGTCCGTAATGCCTCTGTGCCTTACGGTATATCAACTCCTGAAAGTCCCGAAATTTCTACTACACAATGGAGGACTGTTTCGGAAAGTAAAAGTCTGAGATATTTTTTTGAGTCAAGTCTGACTCCAAATACTTTTTGGGTGGATTTGCGGGATTTGGATTTCTCAGAAGGAGCTCCCGTACTTAAATTGTCTATTGCTAATGGAGAAATGTATCATGGGAATACGGCCAAAGAGTTTAAGATAGCGTTACCTTTCAAATTTATGGGAGTTAGAGGATAAAAGAATTCCGTGAAATAAAAGTGAGTTATTATAGAAAACTCTTTCAAAGAAGCTCATTTTTTAAGAATTTACCCCGTCATAGTTCTTTATGGCGGGGTAAATTTTATTGTTAAAGATGTTTTATTGGTCCAGAGATTCAATTAGTAATGCTAATCTTCAGACAGATATCTGGTGGGTTACATCCTATTTCTCTTCTTGCAATGGGTTCCAGCCTTGTGCTTTTAACTCGAATTCTTGTCCGTCTCGGGTTATTAGTGCACAGCCAAGCTCTGGCTTGGTAATATGTCCTATTAATCGTACACCTTCCATTTCTGAAATCTTTTCATGGTCTGCAATAGGAACAGTGAAGAGTAGTTCATAATCCTCGCCACCATTCATGGCACAAGTCGTGAGATTCATATTAAATTCTTCTGCCATAACAGCCGTTTGATAATCAATCGGGATATGTTCTTCATATACACGGCATCCGGTATTACTTTGAGTACAGATGTGTAGCAATTCGGAAGATAACCCATCAGAGATGTCCATCATAGAGGTAGGGACAATGTTAGCAGCAGCTAGCTTTTCGATGATGTCTTTGCGGGCTTCGGGTTTAAGCTGACGTTCAAGCAGATATTCTTTACCGGAAAAGTCCGGTTGAGCATCTTGTTCACCTTTAAAAACGGTTTTTTCACGTTCCAGCAATTGTAAACCCATATAGGCGCCACCAAGATCGCCACTGACACAGATGAGATCTGTTTCTTTTGCACCGTTACGATAGACTATTTTATCTTTGTCTACTTCTCCGATACAAGTGATACAGATAGCCAACCCTGTCAGTGAAGAAGTAGTATCACCACCTACAATGTCTACATGATATTGTTGGCATGCCAGGCGAAGGCCAGCGTAAAACTCATCCATATCTTCTACACTGAAACGCTTGGAGAGGGCGAGGGACACGGTTATCTGTTTCGGAGTTCCGTTCATCGCATAGATATCAGAGAAGTTTACGATAGCAGATTTGTATCCGAGATGTTTGAGAGGTACATAGGTAAGGTCAAAGTGTACGCCTTCCATAAGCAGATCGGTGGTGACCAATACCTGCTTATCTGAAGGGTAGGAGAGGACGGCGGCATCATCGCCCACTCCATACTTGCTTGATTCATTTTTTAGTTCAATACCCTCAGTGAGATGCTTGATTAGGCCAAATTCACCCAGGGTTGCTATTTCTGTTCGCATCGATATATTTATAATTTACGATTTATTTCCTGTGTTTATAACCACTATTTGGTCATAAACACATGGGATTGTTTGTAATTTAAGATTGAAGTGACTTTAATTTATTAAGCGCGGTTGATAAGTTCGCGCATAATAGTTGTCATTTTCGGTTGAGCTGCATCAGCTGCTTTCTGAACTTCTTCATGTGATACTTCTACAATTTTTCCTTCTACACCCAGGTCAGTTACAACCGAAATACCAAATACTTTGATACCACAATGGTTAGCTACAATTACTTCAGGGACGGTGGACATACCTACGGCATCAGCTCCGAGGATGTGGAATAATTTGTACTCTGCAGGGGTTTCAAAGGTTGGCCCTTGTGTACCGATGTATATGCCATGCTGCACTTTTATACCTTTTTCTTTAGCTATTTCATTGGCTTTACGGATAAGCTCTTTGTCATATGCTTCGCTCATATCCGGGAAACGGGGACCATATGGAATGTTCTTGCCACGAAGCGGATGTTCGGGGAAATAGTTGATATGATCTGTGATAATCATCAGATCACCGATTTCAAAAGCGGGATTAGTACCACCACTGGCATTGGATACGAATAGTGTTTTTATTCCTAATTCACGCATTACACGCACAGGGAAAGTCACTTCCTGCATGGAGTAGCCTTCATAGTAATGGAAGCGGCCTTGCATTGCCATGATATCTTTGTTACCCAATTTGCCGAAGATTAACTTTCCGCTATGCCCTTCAACAGTAGACACAGGGAAGTTAGGAATATCTTCGTACTTTATCTCATACTTCTCAGTGATTTCATTTGCCAAACTACCAAGTCCGGTACCCAGGATGATTGCTGTCTCAGGGCTTGTATGCATCTTTCCTTTTAGAAAAGCTGCTGTTTCTTGTATTTTCTCTAACATAGCCAATAATGTGTTGGTTAAAAATATCTTGTTGATTTTGTAATATCTCTACTTCAATGGGGAGCGCATAGATATGTCTTTTTAACTCCGCATCTAATATGGGATGATGTACCAACCGGGTAGCATCTTTTTCTGTGGTGATAATCAACCGTTGTTCACCTTTCAGCTTGTCAAACCGCTGTTTAATGAGCTGCATATCATGTTGATTAAAATTATGATGATCATCAAATGACAGCAGATCTATATGCGATGTATATCTTTCCAGCTCCTGGATGATAGTAATTGGCGAGGCAATACCGGTAAGGAGCAATATCTGTGTATCTGTTTGCAGGGAAGATAACTTCTGTTCTGTTTTTCCTGCTACCTCTGGAAATACCGGTTGCAGATTTCCATAACGAAATGACGAGAAGAACAACATCTGGTATGGGAATAGGTTCAACCTTTTAGCAATGATATTGAAGTCAATGGGTTTGATGTCGGGTGGACATTTGGTAACAATAACTATTTGTGCCCGGTTCTTTCCTTGAATAGACTCGCGTAGACGGCCTGCTGGTAATAATGCATCATCACAAAACAGACGGTGATAATCCGTCAGTAAAATGTTGAATCCGGCCTTAACATAACGATGTTGGAAAGCGTCATCAAGCAAAACAACCTCGACAGGAGGATTGTCCAATGTGCAAAGCTGTTCAATGCCATGACAACGGTCTTCATCCACAGCTACCCGTATATCGGGAAATTTAGATTTTATCTGAAATGGTTCATCTCCGATACTGCGTACATTGCTTTCAGGGGTAGATAATATATATCCCTTTGTACGACGCTTATAGCCCCGGCTTAATACGGCAACCTGATATTCACGGTGAAGTAACTTTATCAGATATTCGGTATGTGGCGTTTTACCTGTTCCTCCTACGGCAATGTTGCCGATGCAGATGACAGGAACGTCAAAACTCTTTGACCGGAGGTATCCCCAGTCAAAGAGTTTGTTTCGTAAGGCTACTCCTGTTCCATAAAGGAACGAAAGAGGGTAGAGCCATTTATGTATCTTGATAAAGCTTTCTTCCATGCAGAATGGTTTACTTAATATTCAGTTCAAACGGAACACGGGCTTGTATCATAGAGCGTTCGCTTAAATTTTTCAGTAAGCTGAAATCTTTATAATAATCACCCAGTTTGCTTTTCATCAATTGTGATTCTACGTAATTGGTCGGTTTCGTATCAAGCAGAGTAGAAAGGAAATCTTTCTTTTCCGGATAAGAAACAACGGTATAACCATCGAGATTAGCTTTCTTTACAGCGATGTCGAGCGCTTTGTCTATACCACCCAGTTCGTCAACAAGGCCGAGCTTTTTTGCTGTCTCACCTGTCCATACACGGCCTTCGGCAATCTTTCCAATTGCCTCTTTGGTCATATGACGGCCTTCGGCGCAGCGGGTAAGGAATGTATCATACCCTTCGGTTATCATCATTTGCATGAGTGCTTTTTCGTCATTATTGAAAGGACGCATGAGGTTTCCGAAGTCGGCAAATTTATTGGTTTTTACTACATCATAAGTTATCCCTACTTTATCAGCAAGTTCCTTCACATTGGGCACCATACCAAAGATTCCGATAGAACCGGTCAGGGTGGTGGGTTCGGCAACAATTGTGTCGGCTACACAAGAAATATAGTAACCACCTGATGCAGCATAATCACCCATTGAAACGATAATCGGTTTTTCGGCCTTCAGCTCTTTTACGGCATGCCATATTTGTTCGGAAGCAAAAGCACTACCACCCGGAGAATTTACGCGTAATACAACTGCTTTTACATCTTTATCATCTTTAAGCTTGCGTAAGTCGCGAATTACTTTGTTGCCTACGATACCATCTTCGGAAGCAGCCGAGCCTGACTGATCTGTGATTTCTCCTGATGCATAGTAGACAGCTACAATATCACCGCTTTTATCTTTTGGAACATTCTTCTTTACGTTAATCATATCATCAAGGCCTAATATAGGCAGACGGTCGTCTTTATCAACATTTGCAAGTTGTTTGAGATAGTCGCGTACATTATTTTTATAAATAAGTGTATCTGCCAGCCCACATTTTACACTTTCTTCGGCGGGATAAAACATCAGCATTCGGTCTGCATAAGCATTCAGTGAGTCTGGTGATATATTACGAGAGGCAGATACGCCACTTACAACCTGTCCCCAGATAGAACCGATAAATTCAGTTACTTGCTCACGGTTGGCCGGGCTCATTTCAGTTGCGATAAACGGTTCGACAGCTGATTTGTAAGTGCCTACCTTAAATATTTGCATTTCGATACCTACCTTTTGCAATAAGTCTTTGTAGAATATTGGGGCGGAGGCAATTCCTCGCCATTCAATCATACCTTTTGGGTTCAGAATTACTTTATCAGCTACGCTGGACAGGTAGTAAAGTCCCTGTGTGTATCCATCGCTATAAGCTACGATAAACTTTCCGCTTTCTTTGAAGTCGGTCAATGCATTGCGAATGGCTTGTAGAGAAGCATACGGAGAACCTAATGCAGAAGCTTGGATGTAGATTCCTTTGATGTTTTCATTCTCCTTTGCTTTTTTAATGGAAGTAAGGATATCATCGAGACCATAGACATTTGAATTGTCTCCTGTGAGCATGGAGAGTACACCTTCCAGGCTTTCCTGAGTACGTTCTACCAAGGTACCATTTAGGTCGAGCATCATTACTGAGTTTTTCTTCACCACTGTTTCTGTGTCAGATGATGAAACGATTCCGAAAATCACCATAATACCGATGAAAAACAGAACAATGCTTGACAGTATGATACCTGTTACTGTAGCAAGCGTAAATTTAAAGAAATCTTTCATTGTATTTATTGTTTTTTATGCCAGCTCTTCTTAAAGCTAACAAAGATAAATAATTGAGTTGATATTTATCCCATAAGTCGCATAGTTTTTTGTTTTGTCACAGATATAAAGGAAATTAATGTTGTTTTCGGGTGATTCTTCCGCTTTTAATAATGTGATGTTGTTGTTATATAATTCAGTTCTCTCTCTATTTTTTTTATATTCTGTAAGTGATAAGTACTGATTCAAAATGAGTATACTCTATAAATACGAATTTATTAAAACGCAAATAAAGCGTAAATGATCGTAGATTTTCACGAATTAGATTGTTGTGTGATATTTGAAAACAATATTCTTTACAGAAAATCTGCGTTCATCCGCGTTTCAATAATACCCCGCCCAATAATCATTTATATTGTGATGTATTACTTATAGAAAAAAGAGGGACTATTCCTTTTACAGAATAACTCCCTCTTCCCACTCTTAAAGAAACTACTACTTATTTCTTCAGAAAAGATTCTTTCATTTTGGCAATGTCGTTCAGATAATCCTGCAAATCCTGTTCATGATCTTCCTCTTCAGCCAGAATATGCTTGGCGATATCACATGTAGTATAATCTTTACCATTGGTAAAGTTTGCAATTTCCTGATAGCGGAGGATAGCGCAGCGTTCAGAGGCTACATTCTGATTTAGTAAGCTGACTGAATCAAACTCGGTTGGTGTGTCATACTTGCATCTGGCCAATTCAAACCATTTTTTAGGATCAAGTACCGGAACACCTTCTAGTTCAATGATACGATTGGCTAGTAACTGTGCGTGCTGACGCTCTTCTTCGGCATGTTCTTCGAATTCACTTTGTACGCCGGTACGCATAGTACCTTCAACTACTAATGCACCTATCCAGTATTGATAGTATGCTAACCATTCTTCGGATAATGCAGCGTTCAGTTGATCAATTAAACTTTTTACATCGAGCTTTCCTTGCAGGATTTTCACACTTTCTTTAGCCATAATTTTAAAGTTTAGGTTATAAATATTAAGTTGCTTAAGTAACAGGGGCTAAAGAATTTTGTTTTCAGATGTATCTGATTTAACAATAACAAAAATACTTATTTGTTAAGTGGAAACTGCTTTATTCTCTTTTTGAAGCATTTCCATGTATTCACTTGGAGACATTTTTTCGATATTGGAGAAATAACGGTAAAAACTGGAACGTGAAGTGAATCCACTTTTAAACATTAACTCTTTGACTGTTAATTCTTTTTTTTCCATAGCTTGTTCTTTGAAATATTGTAACCGGTGAAAATTTATATAATCTCTGAATCCGGAAAAACCATCATAGTGCAGGGCTTTGTTAAGTCTGCTTTCATTGGTATTTAGACTTTTAAGTAAATCCTGTAAAGAATATTGTGGATTAATAAAAGGTCGGTCTTGTTTCATCAGCATTTGCAAATGATTACTAAGTTCAAGTACTATTGGGGATACTTCTATTTCTTTAATAGCTTCTATCTCTTCCGATTGTAGATTCTCTACTGGTAATGGAGGCAGCGAGAGTGGGTCTCCATTATATATATACAATATATTCAGATAAATAGTTGGTAAGATAACAAAATACCCGAATAGGTTAAAGCTAAGTCCGCTGGTTCCTAACATTAGCCAGATGTATCCGGACATTATTAGTCCAAAGCAAACCATATAAGTTGTCATACCCCTGCTTTGTTTTCGCCGGACTGGAAGCCACTGCCTTAAATAAGGAAAGAGAAAATTAATAGAAGGCGCTACAACACTTACTATGAATAGTAATAGTCGCATGGTAACATCCTGGCGGGTTATGTTTTGTTTGATATCAGCGAATGATTTGAGGATTGTATATTGTCCGTTAAATAACTCGTAGCAACATGCAATGCATATAATGAGTAAAATGGGAATACATAAATTAAGTATTCTCGTCAGATTCATCCATCCCGGTTTTAGTGAAGCGATGGGGAAGATTGAAAAGAGTTGAAAGAAGACGACAGTGCGTACGATATGCCATAACGACAGGTGGTTTAAAGGTACTTCCGTGAATAATGGCATTCTTTGGACATCTTTATTAAAAAGCCATATCCATTCCGTATTGTCATACAAAAGAAGAAGAGATAGGAAGATAGCCAACATACCCCATGATCGCTGAATGCTGTTGCCGGAAGAGCGTATAAAAACAATGATTCCTGCTACTAAGCCAATAGCATCAAGCAATAACTCAAAACACAACATGATTACACTGACCATCTTTACCTTTTAATTTTGTGGCAAAAGTAAGTCATTCGGGAATATAGCAAAGTGATCCTTCTTTAAAATGCGTCCCATTTAGGGGACTTTAGCTAAAATGGGACTATGCTTAACTTGGAAAGTTGTCCCACTTTGTCTGATACGCTGATATGGGAAGCTTTTTATTGGGACAGATTTCGCTATATGACTTTCAACGAATACCTTTGACGGCTAGTCACAATCAAGACAATTATTAAAATGTATATGATACGTTATCTAAAAAATATGGAAAGAGAAATTATCATCAGTAATAGTTCGAGTGAAATTGCTAAGATCACTCAGTTTATCGAGGAATTATCGTTATCATTACAGTTAAGTTCTTGTGTGACGATGAGTATAAATCTTGCTATTGAGGAAGCGATCATCAATATTATAAATCATGCTTATCCGACAAGTAGAAAAGGCGAAATAGTGCTTCGGGTTAAAGTCAGCTCGCAAGTTCTTACCTTTTTAATTATAGACGATGGTATTTCGTTTGATCCTATCCAGGCAGAAAGTCCGGATGTCACTATGTCTTTAGAGCAACGTCTCACCGAAGGATTACGATTTTGCCTTATTCGCCGTACGATGGATGAAGTTAGCTATCGTACAATTGGTACATTGAATCATTTAACATTGATGAAAAGGATTGATGTGCTTCCGAGGCAAGAGGCAACAATGAAAACAAATCTTTGTAAAATAGAAGACGTTACCGTGCTGGCTATAGAAGGCAGACTGGATACGATTAATGCCAATGATTTTAATGTTGTTATCCAGCCTTTGCTTGCAGATACTACTCCTAATATTATAATTAACTGTGAAGGTATGACATATATTAGTAGTTCCGGACTTCGAAGCTTTATAATATTACAAAAGAGCGTTTCTCTGCATAATGGATGTCTTGCGGTCGAGGCTGTTCAGCCCGAGATTCGTAAGATATTTGATATGACAGGGTGTTCTTCTCTTTTTACCATCCGTTGAATTTATCATACACAAATGAAACAAATCCATTTAGCAAGTGGTCTATTGTCATTATTGACATTTTTTGTTATTGAAGTAAATGCCCAATCTATAACTATTACTCCCAAATGGACTGCCCAAGCACAGTTTGCAGGGTATTATGTGGCAGAAAAGATGGGCTTTTATAAAGAAGAAGGGCTTGAGGTGCACATTCGCCATCCGTTTATTTCGGAAAGCTCTTTTTCTTTTTTAGATAAAGGTTTGGCGCAGGCGGTAGTAATGAACCTTTCGTATGCTCTTACGGAAAGAGCTATGGGAGGCGCACGCGTCGTGAATATAATGCAGACTTCACAGGAAAATAATTTAATGTTGGTAAGTCGTTCACCTTTGAAGGGTATTTCATCATTACAACATAAGAAAATAGCTGTTTGGAATCACTTGAGCCAGAAATTGCTTGATCAGATAGCTCGTTTTTACAACTTGCAAGTAGAATGGGTTCGTTTTAATAGTGGCGTTAATATTTTCCTTTCCGGAGCTGTTGATATTTGTTTGGTAGGAAGTTTTAATGAATATCCGCAACTGATTGAATGTGGAATGAAAATAGATTCTACCTGTACTTTGCGCTTTGCTGACTATGGATATAATTTGCCTGAAGATGGACTCTATATTACTGAAGAATTTTTATACCAACATCCGGAAGCTGTTCGTAAATTAGTACGTGCAAGTATTCGGGGGTGGATATGGGTTAATGAACACCGGGAAGAAACGCTTGATATCGTTATGGAGCAAGTTCATCGTTGTAATGTAGGTACAAACCGTTATCATCAGCGTAAGATGCTTGAAGAAGTACTCCGTTTACAAGTTGGTAGGCGGACTGGTAAGCGCACTTATCATTTGAGTCGTGAAGGGTTCAACTGTGCTGTGAATCATCTGTTGCCCGAGGATGTGCAAAAGAGTAACCATATTAGTTATGAAGATTTTGTAAAATAAGCATGTTTTTATGAAATATATCTTTTGTAAATCTTTTGCGACTCAATTAAGCATCTATGTGCTTTCGTTTACGTTGGCTGTTTTTGTTGTTATAATACTCTTGTTCTATACCTACAGTCGTGATAAAATAATAGAGCATGCAGTAGATTATACTCATGGAGTGCTGAATAATATGTCTACGCAAATCAGTGCACAGTTGCTGACAGTGGAAACAACAATGAAACAATCAACCTGGATGCTGGAAGCGAATCTGAATAATCCCGACTCGTTGTACCGGATTGTTACTGCTGTAGTAAGGGAGAATGATCTTATTGTGGGGAGTGGTATTGCTTTTGTCCCTGATTATTATAAGAGAAAAGGGAAATATTTTATGCCCTATGCTTCTTTTCGAAACGGAAAAGATGGGGAAATTGTCTATCAGGTACTGGGTAGTCAGGATTATGATTATCCTTGTATGGATTGGTATCTGATCCCCAAACTACTTAAACAGAATTATTGGAGTGAACCTTACTATGATGCCGGGGGAGGAAATACTATTGTAGGTACTTACTCAATGCCGCTTTATGATGTAAATGGTGAAATATATGCCGTATTTATTGCTAATATATCTTTGTCGCAATTTACTGATATGGTAGGGAAACTAAAGCCTTATGAATTTAGTCATACCTTTTTGCTTAGTCGCAATGGTGGCTTTCTGACGCATGTTGATCGTACGAAAATAATGAATGAGACTATTTTTTCTGAGGCTTTTGATACACAGAATTCCCAGTTGGAATATATCGGTCATGAAATGTTGGCCGGGCACTCCGGAACTGTGAGATTTTATGATAAAGGGAAGGATTCATATGCATTTTATACTACTATTGCCAATACAGGATGGTCGGTTTGTACAGTTTGTCCGGGATCTATCATTTTGCATGAGTTAGACTCTACTTTGTACCTTTTTATATGTGCCTCTTTGACAATCATGCTGGTTTTGTTTTTACTTATATATAGTATAATCCGTAGGTTGGTGCGGCCATTAGAGAAGTTTTCGGAATCGGCACGCGCCATTGCAACAGGTTGCTTTGATGTAATGCTTCCCGAAGTCAATTCGAATGATGAAATAAAAGATTTGCATGATTCTTTAGCTTATATGCAACATTCTTTGTCAACGTATGTATCGGAATTACAGCAAACAACTGCAATGAAAGAGCGTATTGAAAGTGAACTATCTATTGCTCATGAGATACAAATGAATATGATTCCGAAAGTATTTCCTCCTTATCCTAATCGTGATGATGTAGATATTCATGCAATTTTGCGTCCTGCACGTGAGGTAGGTGGTGATCTTTATGACTTTTTTATTGATAACGAACGACTCTTTTTTGTTATAGGAGATGTGTCGGGTAAAGGTGTTCCAGCTTCTTTATTCATGGCTATAACTCGTAGCTTATTTCGTACTTTGTCGCAACAGGTATTATCTCCGGCTGATATCGTAACAAAGATGAATAATTCGATCTCTGACAGTAATGAATCTAGTATGTTTGTTACTTTGATAGTTGGAATTCTTGATTTACGAACGGGTTGTTTAAAACTTTGTAATGCGGGGCATAATCCACCGATATTAATTCGATCTGGTAGCAATGTTTCGTTTTTAGATTTGAAAACTCATCTTTTTGTAGGTGTTATTAATGATTTTATATATACTGACGATGAAATCATTTTAGAAAAAGGGGATAAACTGTTCCTTTATACCGACGGTGTGACTGAGGCTGAGAATATCTCTAAAGAATTATATGGTGACGAAAGATTATTGAAAATTCTGTCTGCGAATACTCCTCGGTCAGATGCGCGTTCGACGGTAAATACCGTAGTCGGTTCGGTTGCGCAACATGTGCAGGAAGCCGAACCCAGTGATGATCTGACTGTATTATTAATATGTTACAAACCTGAAATACTTGACCCAAAAGAATAGTACCATGGAAAAAGAATTAAGAATAACTAATGATTTAAAAGAAATCACTGTTTTGGTTGATTTTGTAAAAGACTTATGTGAAGAGTTAGCTCTGCCTATAGAGACGGAAATGAATATAAATCTGGCTTTGGAAGAAGCCGTTGTTAATGTGATTATGTATGCTTATCCGGTTCAAGAACCACATGATATTTTATTAAAAGTTAGTTTTGATGAAAATCAGCTTATTTTTTTATTAACGGATAGAGGATATTTTTTTGATCCTACCGTGGTGGCTGATGCTGATTTGACACTTTCGATTGAAGAACGTCCTATTGGTGGATTTGGTATTTTTCTCATCCGTCGTATTATGAATGAAGTTTCCTATCAACGTCTGGATGATGAGAATCAGTTGACTATGAAGAAATCTCTTTGAATTGTTTCTTTGTTTGAGGTCTTTCGTATACATTTAATTGGGGGGATATGGGCTTTGGCTTTTGTGCGTATTTTCCCATTTCTATTTTTTTGTTATCATCAATCCTTACTTGTTTTCAATAAAAAAAGTGTACATTTATTATTTTTTGTAATCTATTGCTATTCAGCGCGTTGCTATTTTTGTTTTTTCCTCTACCATTATCTTTGCC
>NZ_CATJGZ010000116.1:0-2325 GCF_949740115.1 Bacteroides sp. 41_26 | reverse complement strand
TCTCGCCGTGTAGGTGGTGCTACTTTCCAGGTTCCTACAGAAATCCGTCCGGATCGTAAAGAGTCTATCTCGATGAAGAATCTGATTCTTTTTGCTCGTAAAAGAGGTGGTAAATCAATGGCTGATAAATTGGCTGCCGAAATCATGGATGCATTCAATGAGCAAGGTGGTGCTTACAAACGTAAAGAAGATATGCACAGAATGGCAGAAGCTAACCGCGCATTCGCTCATTTTAGATTCTAATACTGAATTTGTAAAAACTTAAAGTAGAGGAAACTAAAATGGCTAAGAATGATTTACATTTAACTCGTAATATCGGTATCATGGCTCACATCGATGCCGGAAAAACTACTACTTCTGAACGTATCCTGTTTTATACCGGATTGACTCACAAAATTGGTGAGGTACATGATGGTGCTGCTACAATGGACTGGATGGCTCAGGAGCAGGAACGTGGTATTACTATTACATCTGCTGCTACGACAACAAGATGGAAATATGCTGGTAATACGTATAAAATCAACTTGATTGATACTCCGGGACACGTTGACTTTACTGCTGAAGTAGAGCGTTCATTGCGTGTGCTTGATGGTGCTGTAGCTGCTTACTGTGCAGTAGGTGGTGTGGAGCCTCAGTCGGAAACTGTATGGCGTCAGGCTGATAAGTATAATGTACCGCGTATTGCGTACGTGAATAAAATGGACCGTTCTGGTGCTAACTTCTTTGATGTGGTGAGCCAGATGAAATCTGTTTTGGGAGCTAATCCGTGTCCGGTTGTTATTCCTATCGGTGCAGAAGAGTCTTTCAAAGGATTGGTAGATCTTATTAAGATGAAAGCTATCTATTGGCACGATGAGACAATGGGGGCTGATTATACGGTAGAAGAAATACCGGCTAACCTTGTGGATGAAGCTCAGGAGTGGAGAGATAAGATGTTGGAAAAGGTAGCAGAATTTGATGATGCTTTGATGGAGAAATATTTCGATGATCCTTCTACTATTACAGAAGAAGAAATATTGAGGGCTCTTCGCAATGCAACTGTTCAGATGGCTGTTGTTCCAATGCTTTGTGGTTCTTCATTTAAGAATAAAGGTGTACAGACATTGTTGGATTATGTTTGTGCTTTCTTGCCTTCTCCTCTGGATGCAGAGAATGTAATTGGTACAAATCCTGATACTGGTGCTGAAGAGGATCGTAAGCCAAGCGAAGATGAAAAAACTTCAGCTTTGGCGTTTAAGATTGCAACAGACCCGTATGTAGGTCGTTTAACTTTCTTCCGTGTGTATTCAGGTAAGATTGAGGCAGGTTCTTATATCTACAATTCTCGTTCTGGTAAGAAAGAGCGTGTTTCTCGTTTGTTTCAGATGCATTCTAACAAACAGAATCCGGTGGAAGTAGTTGGTGCTGGTGATATTGGTGCTGGTGTCGGTTTTAAAGATATCCACACTGGTGATACATTATGTGACGAAACAGCTCCTATTGTACTTGAGTCTATGGATTTCCCGGAACCTGTAATTGGTATTGCTGTTGAGCCTAAGACTCAGAAAGACATGGATAAACTGTCTAATGGGTTGGCTAAGTTGGCTGAAGAGGATCCTACATTTACAGTGAAAACTGACGAGCAGACAGGACAGACGGTTATTTCTGGTATGGGTGAACTTCACTTGGATATTATTATTGACCGTTTGAAACGTGAGTTTAAGGTAGAATGTAATCAGGGTAAACCTCAAGTGAACTACAAAGAGGCAATTACTAAGACGGTTAACTTGCGTGAAGTTTACAAGAAACAGTCTGGTGGTCGTGGTAAGTTTGCAGATATCATTGTTAACATCGGTCCGGTAGATGAAAGTTTTGTAGAAGGTGGTTTGCAGTTTGTTGATGAAGTTAAGGGAGGTAATATTCCTAAGGAATTTATTCCTTCAGTACAGAAAGGTTTTGCTACTGCAATGAAGAATGGTGTATTGGCAGGTTATCCGCTTGATTCACTGAAGGTAACTTTGGTTGATGGTTCGTTCCACCCGGTTGACTCAGACCAGTTGTCTTTTGAAATCTGTGCTATTCAGGCATATAAAAATGCATGTGCTAAAGCAGGTCCTGTTTTGATGGAACCTATAATGAAGTTGGAGGTTGTAACTCCAGAAGAAAATATGGGTGATGTTATTGGTGACTTGAATAAGCGCCGTGGTCAAGTTGAAGGTATGGAGTCAAGCCGTTCAGGTGCTCGCATCGTTAAGGCGATGGTTCCGTTGGCAGAGATGTTTGGTTACGTAACAGCGTTGCGTACTATTACTTCTGGTCGTGCAACCTCGTCAATGGTATACTCTC
>NZ_CATJGZ010000115.1:0-27853 GCF_949740115.1 Bacteroides sp. 41_26 | reverse complement strand
GTCTTTTTCAAAAAGTTCCTGATAATTCCCGAAAACTATGCAGTCATTTATAGAATCAAGGCATCAAATTACTTGTTCAAAGTAATGAAACACTTTGTTCCAAGTAAGTAAACACCTTGTTTCAAGCCTATGAACACTTTGTTTCAAGTGCTTGAAACAAATGGGAATTACCGTCAACAGGAAGGAACAACTAAGTAATCACAGCAGACGGTGTGCAAGATACTTTTATCGGATCAGTCCGAAAACCCTGTGGGCATAATATTTTGAAAAAATTCCAATATTGCAATGTAAGAATACAGATTCTTTTAAGGCATTATTAAATTAAGTATGTCAGACAACCGCTTGATTGGGTACCAGTATTATAACTCATCGTTTACGATTAATCACCCACAGGGTTTTCGGGGACTGACCCCGAAAAAGACCGATTTCTTCGATGAAATGGGGAGAAAAATAAAATCCTCCACATAAAATGCAGAGGATTAAGTGATCGCGACAGGATTCAAACCTGTAACCGGCTGATCCGTAGTCAGCTACTCTATTCAGTTGAGCTACGCGACCCTTTGTTTTTGTTTAACGGGTGCAAAGATACGGACTTTTTTGAAAGTAGCAAGCGTTTACTACTATTTTTTCCTGAAATATTATTCAAAGAAACGATAATTGAAGAGCTGCCAACCCAGCGTTAATCCGACATTCCACTCTTTTTTCGGTGAGCTATAATGATTTACATAAGCAGAGATAGCACCAAATGAAAATTGACATACAATTGATATTTCTCCTAAATATTCAAAACGAGAAAAGGCTTTTCCATAATATGCCTTGTTTATCGAATTTCTCTCTATTGGAAAAATCGGCATAAAACCATAGAATTCACCTCGCACATGAAACATTTGATTCAAGCGATACACAGGACGTACACCAGCTCCCACAAATTGATTGGCACGAAAAGCTTCATTATACATCAATTGCCCATGTGCTGTAGGCGCAAACTCTCCGGCCTGCATCATAGTAGCCGTATAGTTCTCGGAGAAATTTCTTGAAGAGTATAATGCTTTTAGATACCACCCAAGCGTCCAATGCTCTGCCATTCTATGGTATTTCTCCTTCATATATGACAGTTGCAGCCAGGAATGTCGCTCCTCACTTGTCCTCTTTGTATCCGAGCTTTCTCCCGGATAGAATCGTTCTTTCCCGGTAAATATCTGGGCCACAAGTTCCTCACGACTACCTTGTGTAGAAAATTGTCTGGCATTCAAGGTACTCCCATTAAAACTGATTGAACCACCCAACAAGCTATATTCGCTTTTATCATATTTATCTTTATCAAAATCAATCACATTCTTTTGAAAGTAACGATCCTGTATCTTCGCAAGCCCCACTCCAAACTCGGCTCTTTTACTGGAAAGGAAAGGAAGCCCTACTTTCAGTTTCACAAAACGCTCATCTTTTTGGTTGAATGCCGGCTTATCATTCCGCGAAAAAAGTTTCTCTTTCTTGAAATAATCAAATGTGCTGATAGAAGCTATCAACCGATATGATGTAGGAATATTGGTAGCAAAATCAATCCTCCCCATCAACTGTACATTATTATAAATTTTACCCAATTGTCCGTCAAATGTCAGTTCCTTTGCATTATAATTCAAGTTTTGATAGCTAAGCCCCAGATAAATCTGATTGGAACTTGTGGTAGAAACATTACCCCCGATACGGACAGAGAAATTATCCTCCAACTTGACTTTCAAATGCAAATCATATGTATCATCTTCCGGATTAAAAACAGCATGCGGGATGATCTCAGATATCATATTACCTGAAAGCAAACGGAAATAACCACGCTTCACATCTTCAAACGTAAACTCTTTATCATCCGAAGCATGAAATTCTTTCTTGATATAAGCCTGCTGTTGAGCATTGGCACCATCAATCAATATATTTTTGAAGCGAAGTTCCGGATAATTACTTCGGTACACTAGCCTTCTAAGACGGATATTATCGAGATTTACCCTCCTATGAATACGACTTTTGATAGAATCCATCATACTCATCGTACGATTATATCCAATGTCATGCAGTTCATCAATTCGTTGAAAATCCATCAGATTGACATCATCGTATTTAAAAGTCATCACAATGCCTTCAGATTCCGGAACTGAATAATCAGTTTTCTGCATTACCATGTTCTCAATCTGACTCATTAAATCATTTTCCTTCGGCTTTGTGGGATTAGTGGCTACAACACTACCAATAATAACATCAGGATGAAAATCATCACGCATCACATCCGCAGGAAAATTATTATAAATTCCACCATCATAAGCCAGAACACTGTCTATTTCAATCGGCTTAAACATGAATGGGAAGCTCATAGAAGCACGCACAGCATCTCCCAGATCACCTCTGTTCATAATCAGTTGTTTCTTATTATACACGTCAGAGGCTACACAACGAAAAGGCACAAAAAGTTTATTAAAATCTCCACCACAAGCTGCCGTAGCCCGAGCGTACAGATCAAGAAAAACAAGATTCATCTGTATTGGATTGACAACACTGGAAGGTAAAAACTGCGGTTTTATATTCAACGAATCACGAAAAGAAAGCCGGATATTTAAAAATTCAGGCGTCGGCTGGTTCTTTTTGAAGTAATACATATACTCTTCTTCCACCTCTCCGGAATACCAACGTTTAAACTCTTCCGACTTCAGCAATACTTCCATATCATCCGGAGAATACCCCATAGCGTATAATGAACCGACAATAGCTCCCATAGAAGTACCTGTAATATAGTCGATAGGAATATTATTCTCTTCAAGGGCACGAATAATACCGATGTGCGTCAGCCCTTTAGCTCCACCGCCACTCAATACAAGCCCCACTTTCTGAGCCTGCACCAATATAGGCAACAACAGCAAAAAAGTAATAAGCACTAAAGCTTTTTTCATAATCCCGAATAAAACAATTGATTTTTCATTAATTAATGCTCAAATATATGCAATAGTTTCCAATTAACGGGCAATTCAAAAGGATTTATAATCAAAAAAAGAGCATTGCTTCGCTTTCAGCGGACAATGCTCTTCGGGAATTTATTTAAGAATTAAAAGGGGCTATTTAAATAAGTTCAATGCTTCTTTTTACAAAGTTGTTCAACGCTTCACCCTTCAGCATGTTATTCTGCAATAAAGCAAGATCCACTAACTGGCGCACCACTTTGTTCTTTTCAGCATATCCGGTAAAGATAGCGTCCTTCTTACCTTTCAGTTCATCCAGTTTCTTATCCAAATCTTTCAATTCATCCTTTTCTGAGGTAGGAATATCTTCGTCCTTCTTGCCTTCCTGCTTCTTTTTCAATGCATCACGTTGTTTGGTAGTGTCATCAATAGAAAGCTGCAGAGGAACAATATCAGCTGCACAAGCTACTTCTTCATCACTCAACACTTGCTTAATAAGTTTGTGATCAGAATTCAAGACCAGATTGAACATATCCGGCATTTCTCCGTAAAAACTCATACCTGCCTGTATATTGGCCATTTCCTTCATACGACGCATGTATTCACTCTGCGTAATCAGTACAGGAGCCGAATTTTCACCCAATGCCTGTGTCATCACATTAAATTCAACCTTCTCAACTTTAGGTAACTGACTCTTGAATACGACAGACAAGGCTTCTTGTTTGTTAGCATCCAACATATCACCCTTCTTGTCGTCTTTCACAATAATATTGTCTATCACATCACTATCGACACGGGTAAAACGCGACTTCTCAAACTTCTGTTCAAGCATACTAACCATAGCAACATCCAACTGTCCATCCATAAGCAATACATTGTATCCCTTATTTTTAGCAGCTTCAATATAGCTAAACTGTTCGTCTTTATTATTTGTATACAGATAAATCAGATTCCCTTCCTTATCTGTCTGATTATCTTTAATCAGCGTCTGATACTCTTCATAGGTATAATGCTTACCATCTGTATCGGTGAAAAGGGCAAATTTTGAAGCTTTCTCATAAAAATCTTCCTGCGTCAACATTCCATAGTTGATAAATATTTTCAGGTCATTCCACTTTTCTTCAAACTGGGGACGATCATTCTTGAAAATAGATTGCAGACGGTCGGAAACCTTCTTAGTGATATATGTTGAGATCTTCTTCACGTTTGAATCACTCTGCAAATAAGAACGCGATACGTTCAACGGAATATCCGGTGAATCAATTACACCGTGCAATAGTGTCAGGAAGTCGGGCACAATGCCTTCTACAGAATCTGTCACATACACCTGATTACTATACAACTGAATCTTATTTCTATTCAGTTCAATATTGCTCTTTACTTTCGGGAAATAAAGGATACCAGTCAGATGGAAGGGATAATCCACATTCAAATGAATCCAAAACAAAGGCTCATCAGACATCGGATACAATTCTCTATAGAACTTTGTATAGTCCTCGTCTGAAAGTTCACTCGGTTTACGTGTCCACAATGGAGTAGTGTCATTGATGATATTATCTTCCGCAGTTTCTACCTGTTTGCCATCTTTCCACTCTTTCTTCTTACCGAATGCAATTGGAACAGGTAGGAATTTACAATATTTTGTCAACAGACCGGATATACGTGTTTCTTCAAGGAACTCTTTACAGTCATCATCAATATAAAGTATGATATCTGTACCACGATCAGCCTTGTCAACATCTTCCAAAGTAAACTCAGGACTACCATCACAAGTCCATTTCACAGCCTGAGCACCTTCCTTATAAGATTTTGTGATGATTTCAACTTTCTTTGCTACCATAAAGGCAGAGTAAAAGCCAAGTCCGAAATGACCAATAATGGCATTCGCATCATTCTTGTATTTTTCCAGGAAGTCATTGGCGCCGGAGAAAGCTATCTGATTGATGTATTTATCAATTTCTTCGGCAGTAAGACCAATACCGCGATCGGAAATGGTAATTGTATCCTTATCGAGTGATACATGAATGGTCAAATCACCTAATTCTCCTTTAAACTCACTAATAGATGCCAGTGTATTCAGTTTTTGAGTAGCATCAACAGCATTAGAAACCAGCTCACGGAGAAAAATCTCATGATCACTGTACAAGAACTTTTTGATGATAGGGAAAATGTTCTCTGTTGTAACCCCAATATTACCTTTCTGCATAATAATGTATATTTTTAATTTATCAGATTAATGTTTTCGTGGAATATAAAAACAAAAAAAATGCCAGACCTTCCGGTCTGACATTTTGACGTATTACAAGGAAATTTATTCCACAACACTGGCCTCTTTCTTCATCTCCAATTCTCCTTTCTCTTCATTCAGAGACACCCTTATACTATCCCCTTCAACCAGAGTAGAAGAAATGATTAGTTCTGACAATCCGTCTTCCAAGTATGTCTGTATGGCACGTTTCAACGGACGAGCCCCAAACTGTACATCATACCCTTTTCCAGCTATAAATTGTTTAGCCTTATCTTCGATAACCAAATTATAACCAATAGACTTAATCCTGTCATACAGACCTTTAAGTTCTATATCAATAATTTGAGTTATCGCTTCCAAAGACAACTGATCAAAAGTAATAATCTCGTCAACGCGATTTATAAACTCCGGAGCAAAGGATTTATTCAACGCCTTCCGTATCACACCACGAGAAAATTCTTTATCATCAATACGGCTCTGGGTAGCAAAGCCCACTCCGCGGCCAAAGTCCTTCAACTGACGCGTACCTATGTTAGACGTCATGATAATGACGGTATTTTTAAAATCTACCATTCTGCCATAACTGTCAGTCAACCGACCTTCGTCCATTACCTGCAGCAACAGATTAAAGACATCGGGGTGCGCTTTCTCTATTTCATCAAGCAAAATAATAGAATAAGGTTTACGACGCACCTTTTCCGTCAACTGTCCGCCTTCTTCGTATCCCACATATCCCGGAGGTGCTCCTACAAGACGGGAGACGGTGAATTTCTCCATATATTCACTCATGTCAATACGAATTAAAGCATCCGAAGAACCAAACATGTACTTGGCCAACTCTTTAGCTAAATGCGTTTTACCAACACCAGTAGGGCCCAGGAACATAAAAGTTCCAATCGGCTTATTCGGATCTTTCAATCCGACACGACTACGCAGAATGGCTTTCACCAACTTTTCAATAGCCGGATCCTGAGCAATAACCTTAGCCTGAAGAGACTCTTTCATTCCAGCCAGTTTAATGCCTTCGGCCTGTGCCATACGCTGCACCGGAATACCGGACATCATAGAAACAACATTTGCAATTTCCTCTGCATCAACAGTCTGACGATTGTCTTTCAATCGTTCTTCCCATTCTTGTTTCATCCGGTCAAGCTCAGTAGTGAGTTCTTTTTCTTTATCCCGAAAGCTGGCAGCAAGTTCAAAATTTTGCGATTTCACCGCATCATTCTTCTTACTTTTAGCTTCTTCAATCAATCTTTCCTGTTCTTCTATTTCTTTCGGAACATTAATATTGGTAAGATGCACGCGTGAACCAGCTTCATCAAGAGCATCAATTGCTTTATCCGGAAAATTACGGTCCGTTATATAGCGATCTGTCAACTTGACACAAGCCTCCAAAGCTTCATCAGTATAGATCACGTTGTGATGGTCTTCATACTTACTCTTGATATTCCGAAGAATCTGAAGAGTTTCTTCAGCCGTAGTAGGTTCTACCATAACTTTTTGGAACCGACGTTCCAATGCACCATCTTTTTCTATATTCTTACGATACTCGTCAAGAGTAGTGGCACCAATACACTGTATTTCACCACGTGCAAGAGCCGGCTTCAACATATTGGCAGCATCCATAGAACCAGCAGCAGAACCTGCACCAACAATGGTATGTATCTCGTCAATAAACAAGATGACATTCGGATTCTTCTGTAACTCATTGAGAATGGAGCGAATACGTTCTTCAAATTGTCCGCGATACTTAGTTCCAGCAACAACTGATGTCATATCCAATGCCACTACACGTTTATCAAATAAAATACGCGATACTTTTTTCTGAATAATACGAAGTGCCAGACCTTCAACAATAGCTGACTTTCCAACACCCGGTTCACCAATCAATATCGGATTGTTCTTTTTACGGCGACTCAAAATCTGCGCCAGACGTTCTATTTCACGTTCACGACCTACAACAGGATCCAAGCGTCCTTCTTCTGCCGCTCTTGTCATATCCGTACCAAAATTATCGAGTACAGGAGTATCATTCGCCGGCTTTTTAGAAACCGTTTGTGCCTGTTGCTGACGCTCTTCCGAGCCACGATCACCAGAACGGGAAGTCCCCATTTCCTCTTCGTCATCGTCATCTTCGCTAAAACCCATTCCGGCATTAATATCCGGTTGCAATGACAACTGCTCAAACACTTTTTTGTAATCTACCTGGTTTGCTTCAAGTACAGAAGCAGCCACATTATTACGATCTTTCAAGATAGCCAACAGAACATGCTCTGTGTCAGCTACATTACTCTTCATTAAACGAGCTTCAAGAATACACATCTTGAGTATCTTAGCCGCCCCATTAGACAATGGAACTTCTGCATCAGGCAGCAGTAAATCATCTGCATCTGCCTTCAATATTGCTTCAATCTGCTTTTTAATGTCGGTCAGATTTGTTTTGAGTTTAGACAATATCTCGATAGCTTTCCCTTCACCGTTCCTAAGCATTCCCAGTAACAAATGTTCAGGGCCTATATACCTACTTCTCAAACGGTTCGCTTCTTCCTTACTGAAAACGATAATGTCGGAAACTCTTTGTGAGAATTGATTATTCATACTTTATTCCTTCCTTCTTAAGGTGTTATTCACTGGCAAAGATACGCATAACATTGATTTACGCGTAATATTTGCTTTATTTATTATAATAACAAATGCCGTGCCAAAAAAGATGCATACATATATACCTTATTATATATAATAATAAAAGACTTCTCATATTAGTCAGTTAAGGCTATTTCTCATTCTCATGAGAAGTGAGAACTAATAATAAAACATCCCCTTGTTTGAACTTCAGTTCTTTATCAAAACACCCGGATGTTTTATATCATAACATCCCCATGTTTTATATTAAAACATCCGGATGTCATGGTATCATTGTACCTATACAATATTGATTTTCAAATACTAACAGAGCATTCCTTAGATACCTGTATTTTAAATTTAAAACACTGCACTTTTATTCCATATATCAATCCCTAAAACAGAAATGTATATTTCTAACTCTTATAATTAAGGATATACCAACACTCAAAAAGTTTATGCAAGAAAACTTTTGTATATCGTGAAAAAGTAGTACTTTAGCGTGGTTTTTCGTAAGCCATGAATGTATAATTAATAATCTTTTTAAATGCTTGAACAAGACAGAATTATAAAGATTAACATCGAGGAGGAAATGAAGTCATCTTACATTGACTACTCCATGTCGGTCATTGTTTCGCGTGCCCTTCCGGATGTTAGAGATGGATTTAAACCCGTTCACCGCAGAATACTCTACGGTATGATGGAATTGGGTAATACGTCAGATAAACCTTATAAAAAATCAGCCAGAATTGTGGGTGAGGTACTCGGTAAGTACCATCCGCACGGAGATTCTTCCGTATATTTAGCAATGGTACGTATGGCACAAGAGTGGGCTATGCGCTATCCGTTGGTAGATGGTCAGGGTAACTTTGGTTCTGTGGACGGTGACAGTCCCGCAGCTATGCGTTATACCGAAGCCCGATTGAACAAACTCGGCGAGGCAATGATGGAGGATCTTTATAAAGAGACCGTCGACTTTGAACCGAACTTCGACAACACGTTGACAGAACCAACTGTAATGCCAACGCGTATCCCTAATCTTCTGGTGAATGGTGCTTCCGGTATTGCTGTAGGTATGGCTACAAATATGCCGCCTCATAACCTTTCCGAGGTTATTGATGCGTGTGATGCATATCTCGATAATCCCGAGATTACTGTAGAAGAGTTGATGAACTATGTCAAAGCACCTGACTTTCCGACAGGAGGGTATATATATGGTGTAACAGGTGTACGTGAAGCCTATTTAACGGGGCGTGGTCGTGTAGTAATGCGTGCAAAAGCCGAAATTGAAACAGGACAGACACATGACAAGATCGTAGTTACTGAAATACCATACAACGTAAACAAAGCTGAGTTAATTAAATACATAGCTGATCTTGTAAATGATAAGAAGATAGAAGGCATTTCCAATGCAAATGACGAATCCGACCGTGATGGTATGCGTATCGTTATTGATATCAAACGAGATGCAAATGCCAGCGTTGTTCTTAACAAACTCTATAAAATGACAGCTTTGCAGACGTCATTTGGTGTCAACAATGTAGCATTGGTACATGGACGTCCCAAAACGCTGAATCTAAGAGATTTGATTAAGTACTTCGTAGAACACAGACGTGATGTAGTTATTCGTCGTACACAATATGATCTGCGCAAAGCTAAAGAACGTGCTCACATTCTTGAAGGTTTGATTATAGCTTCAGATAATATTGATGAAGTTATCCGTATTATCCGTGCGGCAAAAACTCCGAACGATGCTATTACCGGATTAATCAACCGCTTTGAACTGACAGAAATACAGGCACGTGCAATCGTAGAAATGCGTCTGCGTCAATTGACCGGACTAATGCAGGATCAGTTACATGCCGAATATGAAGAAGTAATGAATCTTATTGCTTATTTGGAAAGTATTCTTGCAGACGATGAGGTATGCCGTAAAGTTGTAAAAGATGAATTAATCGAAGTAAAAGCTAAATATGCTGACGAACGCCGGTCGGAAATTGTTTATTCATCTGAAGAGTTCAACCCAGAAGACTTCTATGCCGATGATGAAATGATTATCACCATCTCACATATGGGATACATTAAACGTACACCACTTACTGAATTCCGTGCACAAAATCGCGGTGGGGTAGGTTCGAAGGGTACAGAAACACGGGACGAAGACTTCATTGAACATATCTATCCGGCAACAATGCATAACACGATGATGTTCTTTACCCAAAAAGGTAAATGTTATTGGTTGAAAGTATACGAAATCCCTGAAGGAACGAAAAACTCTAAGGGACGTGCTATCCAAAACCTGCTGAACATAGACTCTGACGACGCTGTAAATGCATATTTACGTGTGAAGAGCCTTGATGACCAAGAATATATCAACAGTCACTATGTGTTGTTCTGTACAAAAAACGGTGTAATTAAGAAAACGTTGCTTGAACAATATTCTCGTCCACGTCAGAATGGTGTAAATGCAATTACGATCCGTGAAGACGACCGCGTTATTGAAGTTCGTATGACAAATGGTAATAATGAAATTATTATTGCAAACCGCAACGGACGTGCAATTCGCTTCCACGAAGCAGCAGTTCGCGTTATGGGACGTACGGCAACAGGTGTACGTGGTATCACACTTGACAACGATGGACAGGACGAGGTAGTAGGAATGATTTGTATTAAAGACCTTGAAACAGAATCTGTTATGGTGGTTTCTGAGCAGGGATACGGCAAACGTTCTGAAATAGAAGACTATCGTAAAACAAATCGCGGCGGTAAAGGTGTAAAAACGATGAACGTTACCGATAAAACAGGTAAAGTGGTAACAATCAAATCAGTAACAGATGAAAATGATTTGATGATTATCAATAAATCCGGTATTACTATTCGTTTGAAAATTGCAGATGTACGCATTATGGGACGCGCTACACAAGGTGTTCGCTTGATCAATCTGGAAAAACGCAATGACCAGATCGGGTCTGTATGTAAGGTTACAACAGAAAGTCTTGAAGATGAAATCCCTGCAGAAGAGATAGAAGGACAAATTCCAGTTGATCCTACTGCAGAAACATTTGAAGATACAGACGCACCGGATGTTTCAGAGAATAATGGAGATGAAAACAAAGAATAGACGTAATATTAATAATTAATCAAACAACAATCATGAAAAGAGTATTATTTTCAATGGTTCTACTGATGGCTGTCAGTTTCGCGTTTGCTCAACAGAAGAGCGTAAAAGAAGCTAAAGGCATTGCCAGCGATGTAAAACCTGACTTCAAGAAAGCTGAACAGCTGATTAACGGAGCATTGACTAATCCTGAAACAAAGGATGATGCAGCTACATGGGATGTAGCAGGCTTGATCCAAAAGAAAATCAACGAAAAGGAGATGGAAAATGCTTATCTGAGAAAACCCTATGATACATTGAAAGCGTACAACAGCATCCTGAAAATGTATGAGTACTTCTTGAAATGTGACGAATTGGCAGAAATACCTAACGAAAAAGGTAAGGTTAAAAATAAATATAGAAAAGCCAATGCTGCTTCAATGATGGCAGAACGTCCTAACCTGATCAATGGAGGAATTCAGTATTTCAATCTCAACAAAAGTGCAGAAGCTTTGAAGTTCTTCGGAACATACGTAGAATCAGCCTCTTATCCGATGTTGGAGAAAGAAAATCTGGCTGTATCTGACACGTTGTTACCTCAGATTGCATATTACGCCACATTAGCTGCCAATGGAGTAGAGGATAAAGATGCTATCCTGAAATATGCTCCTATAGCAATTAAAGATAAAGATAATGGCTCAATTGCCATGCAATTATGGGCAGATGCCTTAAAAGCAAAAGGTGATACTGCCAAATGGGTAGAATCTTTAAAAGAAGGTATCCTCAAATTCCCAGAAAATCAATACTTCTTTGCAAATCTTGTTGACTATTATAGCAGTTCTAACCAACCGGAAAAAGCAATGGAATTTGCTGATGGTATGTTAGCTAAAGATCCTAATAACAAATTGTATCTGTATGTGAAGGCATATCTTTATCACAATATGAAAGACTATGATAAAGCACTTGATTTCTACAAAAAAACAATTGAAGTTGATCCTCAATATGCAGAAGCTTATTCAAACTTAGGTTTAGTGTTGTTGATGAAAGCTCAGGATTTTGCAGATCAGTCTACTACGGATGTTAATGACCCTAAGTATGCACAAGCTCAAGCTACTATCAAGAAATTCTATGAAGAAGCAAAACCTTATTATGAAAAGGCAAGAGAACTGAAACCCGATCAGAAAGATTTGTGGGCACCAGGTCTTTATAGAGTTTACTATAACTTAAACATGGGCACTGAATTTGACGAAATTGAAAAGTTGATGAATAACTAATCTATTTCCTAAAAATAGCAGAACGGCTGGAATAATTAAAATATTCCAGCCGTTTCTTTTTGCACGTTATTATATAATAGGAGCGTAATTTATAAGTAGCAACTTCCGATCATATAAAAAGGCAACTTACTCTTTACGAATAAATTGCCTTTTTATATTAAACATAATACAGATTATTCCATTATTTTAAATATCTTATTTTTTTGCTTCTGATCATCCGTTAATAACAAGTAATGGTGTATCTGAATGGAAAATCATTTTCCGGGCAATACTTGGATTAAACAAACGAGCAAATATATTTCTTTTATAAGAAGTCAACGTGATAATATCGATTTTATTGGCTTTAATATATCCGTCAAAACTTTTAAGGAAATCATCATTCATCACCACATCATAATGAATTTCAAGTTCCGGATATTGTTTTTGGAAATATTCTTTAATACCAGCCAACTTTATTTCATTCCAAGTATCTTTTGCTTCTTTAACATCAGCAAGATAAATCAAAGATACGACGAAATTAAAAGGTTTCCAAGCATTTATAAAGGAATCAAAAGCTATTAAATCCCTTTGATCAAAATTGGTCATAAAAGCAACCCGCTTCACAGCACCGAATTCTCTGAATGGCGTGTTTTCAGGAATAGCCAATACTGCAGTCCGACTGCGTTCAATCACTTCAGCAGTAACACTACCAATCAAATCAAGATCTTTCTGACTCTTACCACGAGTACCCATTATTATAATACGCGGATGTTGCTCCTTGGAATAGCGTAAAATCTCCTCTTCTGGTATTCCTTCACGCAATACACAAGTATATTTTACATCCGGGAACTCTCCAGAAGCTATTTTCTCTTTTATTTTATCAGCTAATGCATTTAAATCCGAATGAACTTTTTGTAAAATCGTTTTAACCGTCTCCTCATCACTTATCTGGTAATTAAACACATCACCATAAGGCAACGAAGATGCATATATAGGTGTAAAATATACGTGCAATAGTAATACTTCAGCTCCATAGGCTTTGGCTAAGTTAAAACCGAATTCGCATGCTTTAATCGAATAATTAGAGAAGTCTACTGGAATAAGTATCTTCCTACTCTCATTATCATCCTCAACATTAGGAGCCTTCTCTCCCACTATACTTTCGGCCAACCAAACAGAACTCTCTGTAATCTTGAGTGCCCTTGGTAAATCACTTTCTTTTATGCGTAATCGGACACCTGATGAAACAACTGGTTGAATCTGATTCACATTATGAATATACGTCTCAACACCCTCATTTTCAAGGACATTTTTCAATATCTGAGCTTTTGTATAAGTCAGAATAGCTAAAGTAACTAATTTGTCTTCCATAATCCATTAATATATATGAATTTAACAAATAAGAAATCCCAATTGTTTTTGATTCAATTGGGATTCTGCAAGTATATCTTTTCATTAAGCCTGCATAGGTTCGGTAGCTTCTTCTCTTTGCATACTCATATTTAGTTCATCAAGAATGCGAAGAGCCCGGTCAAGTACGGTAGTATCGTCAATCATCACTAACCCACCGTCCGGACCGGGCTCTAAATGTATTCCGACACTTTTACCCTCTTTAAAATTATGTCCGCCGAAGAAATTGCGCACTGTATCTACGTGTAGACCAAGTTCATCAGCTATTCTATGCATGCTACCGCTAGGCAATGAATCTTTAATTTTACGAAGTTCATTGAATGTTATTGTCCTCATGTCACATAAATTTAATGGTTAATACTAATGTGAATCATTATCACGCTATAAACTTAATGAAAAAAAAAGATAAAACAAACTATTTACCCTTTTTTTTTACTATATTAGATAAAATACAATTTTAGATAGATATTATATAGCAAAATCCCCGTGTAGACATATCTACACGGGGATTTTACTCTTATTTTAATTATTATTTCTATATTATTTCGATTGCAGAAGCGGGTATCCATCCCACTTTACCATCTTCTAAACGTATTTCTTTCCAGTCTTTCATGGAATTATCTTTTACATCTACTTTATGTCCTTCATGAAGAATAAACAAACTTGTTCCACTATCACTGGGAGTACTACGAACTGTAACACTCGGATTTACCACGATAGCGTTATTACGGTTCAATAATTCGTCTTTCTGTTGTCCGGCAAATATATTCGCTAAAACAACTACAATCAGAAAAATGATCCCACATATAAAGCCCGCTTTCTTCAATACAATCTGCTTTGAGAAAATAAAAAAATAAAGGGATATAATCAATAGTATAAAACAAGCAACACCCCACACAGCCCACGCATCTACGCTCATACTATTAACTAAAGAATTTATCCAGGAAACAAAAAAGATTTCTGGAACTGCTTCTACTTTATCAATCGTTTTGGAACGTGCTATTTCTAAATTAGCACGAATATCACTATTACCCGGTTGAAGCAGTAAAGCACGCTCGTAATTCAAAATCGCTCTGGCAATATCACCGGCTTTATAATAACTATTCCCAAGGTTATAGTAAACATCTGCAGCTTCACCCTTACTCAGCAATGCCTCATAAATCTGAATAGCAGAAATATAATCGTTTCTCATATATGCACTGTCTCCTTCAGCTTTTGTGACATCTTCCAGTTTAGAAGAGAACTGTTGCATACCAGCACCTATCGAGTCTGTTTCTACAGCCTGCAAAGAGTCTGTCTTCAACGAGTTCTGCCCAATAGAAGCTATTGAAACCAATAAACTAAATGCAAAAAACAATATCTTTTTCATGACTTTAATCTCTTCTAATTTAGTGTTTTATTGAATTCTCCATCTTACTAATCACAGTCAGAGATGACGAATAGACTTTATCCATAGCCTGGCTTTCATCTCCCGGAGCAAAACGTGCAAATTCACATTCATTTAAAGCATCCAAAAACTCTTTAATCAATTCATCACTTACTCCATGATTTCTCAACTTCTCTTCCACATTATCCTTTGATAAGCGAGATACCGGGATATTCAGTTTATCACTTATATATCCCCACAAAGCTTTCAATACTTCATCATAGAATGCTTCTTTCTTATTTTCAGCAAGCAGTTTACCTGCCAGTTTCATACGCTTTGTAGCTACCTTATTTGCCTTTTTCGTACGCATTTTAGCCACATTAGCATTCTCAGCTGCCTGCTTACGATAAATAATAAAGAATATAATGAATGCAATGGCAGGAATTATATAGAACAACCAGTAAGCGAATGAACCATAGAAGAAGCTTCCCTTAGGCTGAAGCGTTACATCTTTCAACTTAATATAACGAATATCTTCACCCAAAACTTTCAGATCTTCTTTATTCGTGAAGTTCGCAATCACCTGATCTGCATTACCAGCACCTTTCTCTACTTTTATTTCATAGTCTTCTGTTTTCAACGTCTTATAAGACTTAGATTTAATATCGAAATAAGAGAATGTTACAGCCGGTATCTTATAATTACCTGGATGACGCGGAATCGCCAAATATTCAATCACACGATTACCAGACAACCCGCTCGATGTCAAACGGACCTGGCTATCTACTTTTGGGTCATACACTTCGAAATCTTCCGGAAATTTCACCTCCGGATTTGAAAGTAATTTTAAATTTCCTGTACCAGAAATTACCAACTTAATCGTGATTGCATCATTTGTTTTTACATCCTTACTATTTATTGAAGAACTAATAGTAAACTCTCCTACTCCACCTGAGAAATCAGCAGGTTTACCCGCAGGAAGAGCATTCACATTGATTGTAATAGCCGGAGTTGTAAGTACTTTCTTCACTTCAACAACGTTACTGCCTCCATTAAAGAATGCATCAAATGGATCAGCGCTCCGTACTGCTTTTGCAACAGAGGCATCAAACCGTGCCGGCTCAATCGTGAGCTTTCCGGACTGCTGTGGAAATAACACGAACTGTCGAAAAACAGTAGTATAATAGTTTCTTCCTTTATAATGCTCTTGCGACCATTTTGCATTAGATGGACGTTCTATTTCCTGCGAATGGAAACCTTTAAAATCCGGTAATTTCACATTATCAAATTGCAACTGGCTTTCACGTGTATAAATTTTATAAGTCAGTAGAAAAGCCTCTTGCTCATAAACAGTTGTTTTTGTAGCTGTTGCTGTTACAAACAAGTCTTGACTGGAAACACTTGCAGAAGAAGTTCTGCCAGAAGAACTATTCCCCTGCGTAGCCGCACCACTTGAAGTCGCAGCTGCACTCTGATCGGGTGGAAGCACTTTTATTTTTACAGAGTTAGAAACCATTTGATCTCCATCTGCCGTAATTGTTGCACCAGAAATAGAATAATCACCTTCAGTTGTTGCCATCAGAATATAGGTAAATGTAATTCCTTTTTCTGAAGACATCGCACCATTAATTATTTGCGTATTACTAAACGTACTTCGAGTAGGTCCCATCAATACATCAAACCCTTTGATAGATGGTGCACGAAAGTCTCTCACCTTCTGCGTAGTCACTGTATAGGATAACCTGAATTGGTCTCCCACCACTACTACATCAGGTGCTGATGCAGTAAACGATACTTTGCCATCGGCAAAGACATTAATGCTTGCTGCTACAAATATTATCAATAAGAAAATCAGTTTTCTCATTTCTTTTGAAGTTTTTATCATCTTACTTTGTTATTACCAATCTTTTTCGAGACGACCTCCCTGAATTACCTGTTGCTGTTTTTTAACTTTATCCTGGGTATCCTTTTCGTCTTGCATCACAGAATTAAGGAGTTGTTCAGCATTTTCCTTTGACATCTCATTATCTTTCTTCTCTGGCTTGGGCGGTTGCTGCTGCTGATCATCTTTCTTTTGATCATTTTGCTTATTCTGATCTTTTTGCTGATCCTGCTTCTTTTCCTGCTCATCCTTATTCTGATCTTGGTTTTGATCCTGGTTTTGCTGATTCTGTTGCTGATCCTTCAACATCTTCTGTGCCAATGCCAGATTATAACGAGTTTCATCATCTTTAGGATTATTACGCAACGACATTTTATAAGCCTCTACAGCCTGACCATAATCTTTCCCTGCCTGAAATAAAACGCCCATATTATGATAAATATGTGCCAGTTTCATTTTATCTTTCTCAATCTTACCAGCAGCTACATATTGCTCCATAGCATCTTTAAATTTCTGCTGCTGAGACAGTGTATTACCAAGATTATACATAGAAACCGTTGATTTAGGGTTGACTTCCAATGCCTTTCGATAATTCACTTCAGCATCTACGAATACACTATCGTTAAACAAACGATTTCCTTTACGGATATAGTCTCTCTCTATCTTTTGTGCTGAAGCTCCAGCTGCCAGCATCACAAACAGAATGAACAGAATATATTTATTTTTTGACATAAGCATAATTACTTCTTATTAGAGAACAGATGAATGTTCTTAAACAACGGATTCTTACGTTCCAATATCAACATCTCGGCTAATAATAAAAGCAAAATAATCCATGCAATGGCCTGGAACTGCTCGTTGAATTCTATATATACTTTGGATTCAACATCTGATTTTGCCATTTTATTAATTTCCTGGTTAATAGCTTTTTGAGCAGAATTTGAATTATCAACACGTACATATATACCCTTACCATCTTTAGCGATTTCCTGACACATAGCTTCATTAAGTCGAGTTACCACTACATTTCCATCCCGATCACGACGAAAATCGTTTGTACCTTCAACGGGAATCGGAGCCCCATCAGGAAGTCCTATTCCTAATACACTCACCTGGATTCCTTTTTCAGCCGCAGCCTTAGCAGCTTCCACAGCTCCTCCTTCATGATTCTCACCATCAGTAATGACAATAATAGCACGTCCTACCCCTTCTTGGGGAGTGAAACTACGTGTTGCAAGATTAATAGCAGCTCCGATGGCAGTTCCCTGTTTAGAGATCAGTGAAGGATTAATAGACTCCAAAAACATTTTAGCAGAAATATAATCACTTGTGATCGGAAGTTGAGTAAAAGCATCACCTGCAAACACAATCATACCTACCTTGTCATTTTCCATTTCATCTACCAATCTAGATATAAGACGTTTAGCTCTTTCCAAACGGTTAGGTTGAACATCCTGCGCCAACATAGAGTTAGATATATCAAGTGCAATTATTACCTCTACTCCTTTACGTTTCACTGTTTCCAGTTTTGAACCAAACTGCGGACGTGCCAACAATACGGCAAACAATCCGATTGCAGCAAAAATCAACCAAAACTTCACATCCGGACGATATTTGGAAACGTCAGGCATAAGTTGTGCCATCAATACCGGATCACCAAAACGACGAATAGCTTTTCGCTTTCTGTAATTAGAATACAGATAGAAAACAGCTAATAACGGTAATAGCAACAACAGATATAAATATGCAGGTTCTTCAAATCGAAACATCTTTCTATTTAAATTTTACGATTTACAATTTACGATTGAAATCACATTTATACTATGGAATCTTCTTAAGAATTGAGTTACGCAACAGTACCTCTAGTAATATACAAAGAAAAGCTACCAAGGCAAACCAGCGATATTCTTCCTGACGTTTGCTATATTCCTTAACACTCAACTTTGTTTTTTCCAGTTTATCAATTTCTTCATAAACCTCTTTCAGCTTTGAATTACTGGTAGCTCGGAAATAATTTCCGTCTGTTGTACCTGCAATCTCAGTCAACGTCTTTTCGTCAATTTCAACAGGTATATTTACATACTGCACGGAATTCCCTATCGGATACGGATAAGGAGCCATACCATTTGTACCGACACCAATTGTATATACGCGAATACCAAAACTCTTAGCTATCTCAGCAGCAGTTAAAGGAGAAATATCTCCTTTATTATTCGTACCGTCAGTTAACAAAATAATAACCTTTGATTTAGCTTTACTATCTTTCAAACGCGTTACTGCATTAGCAATACCCATACCTATTGCTGTCCCATCTGTCACAATACCACATTTAATACTTTGAAACAAGTTGAGCAACACTGCATGATCCACTGTCAAAGGACACTGCGTGAAACTTTCACCAGCAAATAAAGTCAAACCAATATTGTCATTCGGACGTCCATTAATAAATTCAGCTGCTACATCTTTAGCGGCTTCCAATCTATTAGGCTTTAAATCCTCAGCAAGCATACTGGTAGATACGTCAATAGCAAGCATAATATCAATACCCTCTATTTCGCTATTTTGCCAGTTATCCGTAGTTTGAGGTCGGGCAAGTACCAGAATAATCAATATCAATGCTATGATTCGAAGTCCAAATGGTACATGCAACAAATAGTTCTTATAACTTTTTGGTGTATGTGCATATACCCGGGCATCCGAAATTTGAAGCGTTGCCTGGCTTTTCTTCCACTTTAAAACATACCATACAATATAAGGTATGAGCAACAGCAGCAAAAATAAATATTCAATATTGGCAAAAACCATTCTATTTACGATTTTACAATTTACTATTCACGATTGAGAAATACTCCCTTAAGCAAAGAGATTATAAAGTTGCATTCCAATATATACAAAAGTTGCTACAAGAGCTACTGATAATAAAACAATGCCACAAATAAGCAATATCTTAGCACGCAATGAACGTTTTTCTATAATCGTAATCTCCGTTGGTTGCGGCTTCTGGTTCTCCTCTTCAGGCTGCTTAGTTTCATTAATAAAATCAATAGCATTAATCAGATTGGCATCATTCTCATTCATTTGCGGATCATGCTTAGCAAACTTTACTAAATCCGCTGTTTGGAAGAGCTCCTTCAAATCTGCAATAGCTTCTTTATCATTCATTTCCATCAGATTATCAATGATTTCCGAAGAAGTCATCTCTAACGCATTGAAACCAAAACGATCTTTTATATAAGTACGAAGAGTATCTGTAAGTTCCGTGTAATATTCCTTCGGAAGTCCTTTTTGCCATACCTTCTCATTCTTAATACGTTCGATCTCTTTCATTGCAGCCTGATGCGGAGGCAATTTGGGTTCTACTTTCACCTTACGTATAATTGGCTTATTATCACGAATACGTATGATAAAATAAATAAGCAAAGCAAGCAACGGTAATGCAAGGAATGAACATCCGATTAGTCCATACCAATCTTCCCAAACAAAAGGAGCTTTCATTACGGCTTTCTGCCCAAAGAATTGATCCGGATGCAAGGTATCTACTGGCATCGAGTATACTTTCAATGCTAATGCCTTCGACTTATACTCTTTATTATCAACCGTCACCACCATCGGAGGCAGATAATAAAGAGCAGAATCAAAAGATGTTACAGTATATTCTTGTGTAATCAGCAATCGCTGACGGTCATTCAAAAATTGTGTATCCGGTTTAGCAGTTTCCACAATTTCCACTCCGCGTACTATTGTATCAGTATAAGCAGGCAAAACAGCTCGCTGCTTTGCATCCATCGCCACCTGTAATTGTATCTTTGCCTGTTCTCCAATGAGAATCTGCAAAGAATCTATTTTAGCTTCAACAGTAACAGACTGTGCAACAGCCCTACCAGATAACAAAAACAACAGTATTATTAGAAAACCATTTCTATTCATTGTCTTTCCGTTAATTTCGTTTGGCAAACAAGTTCAACAACGCCTTTACATAGTCCTGATCTGTACGTACCGATACTGAATCTACATTACTTTTAGTAAAGATGTCACTCAGTTCATCCTGTTTACTCACCCACCAATTATGATGTGCCTGACGAACTGCTTTCGACGAAGTATCAATCCATTGTTCATGTCCGGTTTCGGCATCTTTAATTTTCATCAATCCTATTGGTGGAAGTTCAGCCACACGCCTATCGTAAACCTGAACGGCTACTACATCATGCTTCCGGTTGGCAATCGTCATGGCATTCTTGAAATTTTCCTGATCAATAAAATCAGATAAAATAAAAGCAGTACAACGCCTTTTCATTACATTCGTCAAGTACTCCAGTGCTAACCGAATATTTGTACGCCGACTTTCAGGTTTAAAATCAATTAATTCACGAATTATATAAAGAATATGTTTACGTCCTTTCTTAGGAGGAATGAACTTCTCTATTCGATCAGAGAAAAAGATTACACCAATTTTATCATTGTTCTGAATAGCCGAAAATGCCAATGTTGCAGCAATCTCAGTTATCATATCTTTCTTCATCTGCTTAACAGTACCAAATTCCAAACTACCGGAAACATCAACCATCAACATCACTGTCAGCTCACGTTCTTCTTCAAACACCTTAATGTAGGGTTTATTAAAACGCGCAGTCACATTCCAGTCGATATCACGAATATCGTCACCAAACTGATATTCACGCACCTCTGAAAACGCCATACCTCTACCTTTGAAAGCCGAATGATACTGACCTGCAAAAATATTGTTAGACAATCCACGCGTCTTTATTTCAATCTGACGGACCTTTTTTAATATTTCACTTGTTTCCATCTGTTTAATTGAGAATTGAGATTTGAAAATCGAGAATTATTCATCACTCAATCAAAGTTAAGGCACTTCAACTTTATTCAATATCTTACTGATAATTTCATCTGAAGTTATATTGCTGGCTTCTGCCTCATACGTCAAACCAATACGATGACGAAGTACGTCATGAGCTACAGCACGCACATCTTCCGGTATTACATATCCACGTCGTTTAATGAATGCATATGTACGTGCAGCCAATGCAAGATTAATAGACGCACGGGGAGAACCGCCAAATCCAATCATATCTTTCAACTCCTTCAAATCATATTTATCAGGATAACGTGTCGCAAATACAATATCTACAATATAACGTTCTATTTTCTCATCCAGATAAACCTGGCGAACGACTTTACGAGCCTCAAGAATTTCATCTGCCTTGAGGATAGGCTTTACATTAAATTTCTCACCATTAATATTCTGACGAATAATCAATTTTTCTTCTTCCAACTTCGGATAATCAATGACTACCTTCAACATGAAACGGTCCACCTGTGCTTCCGGCAACGGATAAGTACCTTCCTGCTCAATCGGATTTTGAGTAGCTAATACTAAGAAAGGTTCAGGCAAAAGAAAAGTTTGTTTACCAATAGTAACCTGACGTTCCTGCATCGCTTCAAGCAAGGCACTCTGTACTTTAGCCGGTGCACGGTTTATTTCATCAGCCAATACAAAATTAGCAAAAACAGGACCTTTTTTTACCTGAAATGATTCGTCCTTCTGACTGTAAACCATTGTACCAATAACGTCAGCAGGCAATAAGTCGGGGGTGAATTGTACACGACTATATTGTGCATCAATCAATGATGCCAACGTTTTGATTGCTAATGTCTTTGCCAAACCAGGCACACCTTCCAACAGTACATGCCCGTCAGAAAGAAGTCCAATAAGCAGCGACTCTACCAAATGTTTCTGACCAACAATAATCTGGTCCATGCCTGTTGTAAGATTGGTAACGAAAGCACTTTGTCTTTCAATCCGCTCATTCAATTCGCGGATATCAATTGATTCAGCCATAAATACTTAATATTTTATTGTTTAATTACCACAAATAATATATAAGCCTCTTGTTTGTGTAAGGCTTTTTAATTCGATTCCAAAAGTACGCCATAAAATTAACCATTGCAACTAATTTTTATTAAAAAACAATGCGAAACCTTTAGATTAAGGTACTTTTATATGGTTTAGCAGTTCCATAACATTTCGCACCTATACAAAAAACTCCGCCTGAATGAAACAAGCATGTATACATTCAGGCGAAGTAAAAAGTTCGAGCTATTATTTCCTAACTAATTCAGGGATCTTAATCGTAGTTCCATACGGTACATTATCGGGATTTTTAATAACTCCCGGATTGTGTTTTACGATGTATGGCCACAAAGCTTTAGTTCCATAAAAGCGTAAAGCAACTCTTGTCAATGTTTCCCCTTCTTTGATAGTATATGTAGTTTTAGTTCCCGTTATAATATAACTAACAGAATCCGGTTTGAAAGGAACAGACTTAGCTGTTGTCGATTTACCAGCGTCTTTCTTCACTGTTTCCGGTTCTTTTTTAGATACAGGAACAGCCACCGGAGTTTCTTCTTTCACAGGAGAAACAACTTCAGCAACCGTATCTTCTCTGATTATTGTATCTTGGAGAATAACCGGTTCTGAAGTAGGCTGAACAACCTTTTCCATTTCCTTCACTTTTTCAATTCTGTCTGCAGAATCAAAGAGATCAGGATAATAGATGAAAAGCAAGGCCCCTCCACAAAGCAATAATACAATAACGATTATTGCAATAAGATAAGGTACCGGAGACTTTTCAGATTTCACCTGCTTGGGTTTACTTTTTCTTTTAACCGGAGCTTCATCCGCCACTGTTGAAACAGCCAATTCCCGGGCTATTATTTCTTCTGCAGACAACTTTGGAGCTACTGACCGAGAATTCTCTGGATCTGCTGTTTTTTCCTTATCCAATTGAGAGGGTTGATTTACAGAAGGAGTAGCTTCTTTCTTCATAATAATATCGTCAGAAACTCCTTTTTCACCAACTATTATTTCATTTTTCACCTCTTCTACTTTCGGTACTACAACTTCAGTAACCGCATCTTGCCCTTCTGCCGCTACTGAAGCATTTTCCACAGCAGAAACTTCTTTCTCCTTTTCTTCTATCGAAGACTTTTCTTCTTCAACTATTTCCTCAGCACGCTCTACTTCTTTGATACTTTCTTCAGGATTCACTCTCCCCACACTCTGTGATACAGGTTCCTCTTCTGTCAACTCCCCATCATCATCCGAATCCACCACCGGAGTATCTTCCAAAACAGTCTTTTCATTCAACACCACTGTTTCAAAATGAGAAAATGGCTTATTAATAATATCACGTAATGAACCATCCGGAATAAAGGAAACCTTTGTATAACCCTGTATCTGGAATCGTTCCCCCGTATTAACCTTCACACTCTCCCTACTCTCAACATCCACCAGTTTGAAAGTGCCAAAGCCTTTAATTTTCACAGACCTGTCCTGTTCAAGAGCTTCCTCTATCAAAAGAAAGAACTCTTTAACAAATTTATCGGCATCTTTTTTATCCATGCCGTATTTCTCAGATAATAAGTCTATAAAATTCTGCAGATATAACCTTTCATTCATGAGAGTGAGCCTTTATTTAAACTTATCTTTTAGTTGAGCACTCGGTCTATACGTCAAAACCAATTTAGGAGGAACAAGCATGCGTTGCTTCGTTGTTGGATTAACTGTAATACGTTCTGCTTTCTTCTTTACTTCAAAGGTCCCAAAACCTTGTATTGTAACAACATTTCCCTCTTGTAATTCCTGGGTCATACCCGACAATAAAGAGGATGCCAATTCGGATGTATCCTTAATTGTATATCCTAACCTACGCGATAACTCTGAAATAAAATCTTTATTATTCAAATCCAAAAATTTTAAAAGTACGACGCTATATTAGTCATTATTAAGCAAATAAACAAATTCTATGGAAGAATACTTTAAATAACCTTTCCAAAAAGATCAAAATCATCAGAATCAATCACCTCTATCTGATAAAAATTACCAATCAGAAGCGTTTGGTCCGCACGATTAATCAAAACCTCCGGATCCACTTCCGGAGAATCAAACTCTGTACGTCCAATATAATAATCTCCCTCAATACGATCAATAATTACTTTTAGTTGTTTACCCACTTTTGCAGCACTTAACTCAGATGATATCCCTTGCTGAATATCCATCAATTCATCCAAACGAGCCTGCTTTACTTCTGCAGAAACAGAATCTTCATAACACTCGGCAGCATAAGTCCCCTCCTCTTCTGAGTATGCAAAAGCTCCCATTCTGTCAAAACGCACCTTACGAACGAATTCTTTCAATTCTTCAAAATCAGCCTCCGTTTCTCCCGGATGCCCTACCATCAGGGTAGTACGCAAATGAATACCGGGAACTTCTTCACGAAACTGCTCTATTAACCGATAAGTATCCTCCTTTGTTACATGCCGGCGCATATGCTCCAACATATTGTCACTAATATGCTGCAAAGCAATATCCATATATTTACATACATTATCACGCTCACGCATTACACGAAAAAGATCTGTAGGAAAATGAGCTGGATAAGCATAATGCAGACGAATCCATTCTACCCCAGGAATATCAGAAATGCGTTCTATCAATTCTGGAAGCATTTGTTTCTTATACAAGTCAATTCCGTAATAAGTAAGCTCTTGTGCTATAACCTGAAACTCTTTCACACCCTGAGACACAAGATATCTCACCTCATCCAGTATTTCTTCAATCGGCCGTGACACATGGTGTCCTGTTATTATAGGAATAGCACAATATGAACATTTCCGATCACACCCTTCTGAGATTTTCAGATAAGCATAATGACCAGGAGTAGTTAATGTTCGTTCAATGTACAATTCATCGTGATAAGCTTTACCCAGATCTTTTAGAAGTTCTTTCCAATTAAACTTTCCATAAAATTTATCTACCTGGGGAATTTCGATTGCCAGTTCTTTTAAGTACCGTTCTGACAAACATCCCATTACGAATAATTTTTCCAGATTCCCTTCTTCTTTCTCCTGAGCAAATTCAAGAATCATATTAATAGACTCCTCTTTTGCATCACCAATAAAACCACAGGTATTTATTACCGCAATCTCTCCTTTAGGTTTCTCTGAGTCATGAGTAACGTTATATCCGGCTTCGTTTAGTTGACGCATCAACTGTTCTGAATCTACTAAATTTTTAGAACACCCTAAGGTTATAATATCTATAGTCTTTCTCTTCATGCATTCTCTCCAAACAAGGAATCTACAAATTCTTTTTTACGGAAAACCTGCAAGTCTTCCATACCTTCACCCAAACCGATATACTTTACAGGAATTTTAAACTGATCAGAAATACCAATCACTACTCCCCCTTTAGCCGTACCATCCAATTTGGTAATAGCCATAGCTGTAACCTCTGTAGCCAATGTAAATTGTTTCGCTTGTTCAAAAGCATTTTGCCCAGTAGAACCATCAAGCACCAACAAAACCTCATTAGGAGCATCTGGCACTACTTTTTTCATAACGTTCTTGATCTTTGTCAGTTCATTCATCAATCCGACCTTATTATGCAAGCGACCTGCAGTATCAATAATAACCACATCAGCATTATTGGAAACAGCCGAACTTAGTGTATCATATGCTACAGAAGCAGGATCAGAACCCATTTTTTGCTTAATAACAGGTACTCCTACTCTTTCACCCCAGATAACCAATTGCTCCACTGCAGCAGCACGGAATGTATCCGCAGCCCCCAAGTACACTGATTTTCCGGCTTTCTTAAACTGATATGCCAATTTTCCAATAGTAGTAGTCTTGCCTACCCCATTAACACCCACTACCATAATTACATATGGCTTCTTATCTATTGGCACATCAAAATCAGCGACATCATCAGAGTTATTCTCCGTCAGCAATGCAGCTATTTCGTCACGAAGAATAGTATTAAGTTCTTGTGTGTTTACATATTTATCATTTGAAGCACGTTTTTCAATACGCTTAATGATGTTTAGCGTAGTCTCTACACCTACATCAGAAGTAATGAGCACCTCTTCCAAATTATCTAACACTTCGTCGTCCACTTTTGACTTACCGGCTACTGCGCGGGCTATCTTACTGAACACACTTTCCTTGGTTTTAGATAATCCTTTATCTAAAGTTTCCTTCTTTTCCTTTGAAAAAAAACTAAAAAATCCCATGATACTTACTATTTGTATAATACATTATGCTACAAAGATATAATAAAGTAATGAAAAACTAAAAAGTGAGGAAAGAAAATTGAAACTCCACGACGTTTTAGCAAACTTCAAACAACAACAAGAAAGCATCTCAAACTGTTCAGGAGAGCTCTTTTTTTATTTATAGAATTACAAATAAAGATTCACAAATCTATAACTACAAAAAAAATCCCCCCAATAATAACATGAGAGGATTTTTTAATTGCAGAATAACTGCAATCTATTATTTCTTGAAAAAGTCTTGTACTTTTTCGTTAGGAACCATCTGTTCATCAAAAATGTAAGCACCAGTTTTCGGAGACTTAACCATTTTGATAACCTTAGTATAAGAACGACCTTCTTTAGATCCTTCGTGCAAACTTGCTACTGTTTTCTTTGCCATGGGTTATTCTCTATCTTTTATTATTTAATTTCCTTGTGAACTGTTACTCTCTTCAGAATAGGGTTGTATTTCTTCAACTCAAGTCTTTCTGTAGTATTTTTTCTATTTTTTGTTGTGATATAACGAGATGTTCCCGGCATACCGCTATCTTTATGTTCTGTACATTCCAGAATCACCTGTACTCTATTACCTTTTGCTTTCTTTGCCATAATCAGTTTTCTCCTCTACGTTTAGCCAATCACTTTAATGGTTTTCCAATCACAATACCCTTTAGCAACTGCATCGTTCAGTGCAGCATCCAATCCTTTTTTGTTAATAATGCGCAAACCAGCAGCACAAAGGCTAAGGCTGATCCAGCAGTCCTGTTCTACATAATAGAACTTCTTGTTAAACAAGTTCAAATCAAAGGTTCTCTTTGTTCTTCTCTTTGAGTGTGAAACATTGTTGCCAATCATGGCCTTCTTTCCGGTAATTTGACAAATCTTTGACATTTCTATCTTAATTTTATAGTTTTC
>NZ_CATJGZ010000114.1:0-29189 GCF_949740115.1 Bacteroides sp. 41_26 | reverse complement strand
TTATGTCTGTTCTTTCTTAGTCTTTTTTTACGCTTGTGCGTAGACATTTTATGTCTTTTTTTCTTCTTTCCGCTTGGCATAGCTTCAAAATTTTATGGTTAATACTCTTGTTTATTATTTCTTTACCGCGATTGTAAATGTCTTCGCTGGCTTAAATGCCGGAATATTATGTTCTGGGATAATAATTGTAGTATTTTTAGAAATATTACGAGCTGTTTTCTGAGCTCTTTTCTTTACTACGAAGCTACCAAATCCACGAAGGTAAACATTCTCATCTTTCGCCAAAGAATCTTTTACTGCGTCCATAAACGCTTCAACAGTTGTCAATACTGCTACTTTGTCAATTCCGGTGTTCTTTGCAATTTCGTTTACAATATCTGCTTTAGTCATTTTTCCTTAAAAAAAATATTATTACTATGTTCTTTCTAATTTTTTGGACTGCAAATATATAGCTTTTTAAGCTCTCAAAAAAATATATTCTGAACAATTTTATAAAAAAGTCTCTTCCTTAAGTTTTGTTAGATTTAAAAAGAGCTACTTTTGTACACGAATTACGGTTCTGATGTACCAATATGCCAATGTATTAGTTGGCTATGAGGTGCATTAATAAGGCAAATAACGTATTTTTTACGTTGCTATATTAATACATTATTTTAATGAATAACTTCAGCGAAACACTAATAAACTGGTATCACGAACATAAACGTGACTTACCCTGGAGGGAGTCTTCTGATCCTTATCTGATATGGATTTCTGAAATCATTTTGCAACAGACAAGGGTTGTACAAGGGTATGATTATTTTGTGCGTTTTATTGAACGCTTCCCTGATGTGAAGACACTTGCCGAAGCTGATGAAGATGAGGTAATGAAGTACTGGCAGGGACTGGGATATTATTCCCGTGCACGCAATCTTCATGCTGCTGCCCGTAGTATGAATGGGGTATTTCCTAACACTTATTCGGGAGTATTGGACTTGAAGGGAGTAGGAGAGTATACGGCAGCTGCCATTTGTTCCTTTGCTTATAATATGCCTTATGCGGTGGTCGATGGTAATGTATATCGGGTATTGTCGCGTTATCTTGGGATTGAAACTGCTATAGACTCTACGGAAGGGAAAAAACTATTTGCTTCGTTGGCCGGTGAATTGTTGGATAAGACTCAGCCGGCTATTTATAATCAGGCTATTATGGATTTTGGGGCGATACAGTGTACTCCGCAAGCTCCGGCTTGCCTGTTTTGCCCATTAGCAGATGGTTGTATGGCACTGGCGAAAGGGACAGTCCAGCAGCTTCCCGTAAAACAGCATAAGACAAAGACAACAAACCGTTATCTCAATTATATGTATGTACGTGCGGGTGCATATACTTTTATTAATAAACGGACGGAAAATGATATTTGGAAAAATCTCTTTGAATTGCCGTTGATAGAAACGGCAGAATCTGTTACAGAAGAGGCATTCCTGGCTCTTCCGGAATTCACTGAATTATTCGTTGGAGGAGAAGTTCCTATGGTTCGTTTGGTCTGCCGGGATGTGAAACATGTGCTTTCTCACCGGGTGCTTTATGCTAATTTCTATGAAGTTAGCTTGCCGGAAGATACTGTTTCTTTCTCTTCTTACCTGAAAGTGAGGATTGACGAGTTAGAGCAATATGCCGTGCCCAAATTGATACATGCTTTCCTGGAGAAATATGTATAAAAACTTGTTTGGTGTTGTATTTCTGTTTAATTTTGGCACAAAATAATATAAATATAGAATGATATGTCAGTAAATAAAGTGATATTGTTAGGAAATGTTGGTAAAGACCCGGAGGTTAGATATCTGGATACAGGTATTGCTGTGGCAACTTTTCCTTTAGCTACTACCGACCGTGCATATACTTTGGCTAACGGAACGCAAGTGCCCGAAAGAACAGAGTGGCACAATCTTGTGTTGTGGCGTGGACTGGCAGAAACGGCAGAGAAATATGTTCACAAAGGTGATAAGCTTTATATTGAAGGAAAAATAAGAAGCCGTTCTTATGACGATCAGACAGGTGCCAAGCGGTATATTACCGAAATATTCGTAGATAATATGGAGATGTTGACTCCTAAGAATACTGCACCAGGTGCTTCTTCATATACTCCGGCAGCTCAGCAGGGTGCACCGACTGTGCAGCCACAGCAATCGCAAGCTAACCCTATACAGAATAATCCGGCAGATGATTTGCCGTTCTAAATTGACAGTTGATAATTGATAATTGACAATTGGCTGCACATCATGCTGCATCATAACTGTCAATTATCAATTGTCCACTGTCAACTAAATAATTGTTTAACTAAAACCCAGGATTTTGGACCCAGACGCTTATTTATGCCATTTGGCAGACATTTTTAACGGTATAACCGTAAACCCACCTTCCTTTTCGGCAATTGTAGCTATTATTTTGGCCGGTGTGCTTTTGCTCGCCTCCGGTTTTGCTTCTGCATCAGAAATAGCTTTTTTTTCATTATCTCCTTCCGACCTCAATGAAATAGAGTCACGTAATCATCCCTCGGATGAGAAAATCAGTAGTTTGCTTGGAAATTCAGAGAGCTTGCTGGCAACTGTACTGATCACCAATAATTTTGTTAATGTGACGATAATTATGCTTTGCAATTTCTTTTTCATGAATGTCTTTATCTTTCATTCACCTGTTGCGGAGTTTTTGATATTAACAGTAATCCTTACTTTTCTGTTGTTACTTTTTGGCGAGATTATGCCAAAGATCTATTCGGCACAGAAGACATTGGCTTTTTGTCGTTTTGCCGCTCCGGGTATTTATCTGTTGCGCAAAGTCTTTAGGCCGATTTCTGCAGTGCTGGTACGTTCTACTACTTTTTTGAATAAACATTTTACGCGTAAGAATCATAATATCTCGGTTGACGAACTCTCACAGGCATTGGAACTGACTGATAAAGCCGAACTTTCTGAGGAAAACAACATACTCGAAGGTATTATTCGCTTTGGAGGTGAGACTGCAAAGGAAGTAATGACTTCCCGCCTGGATGTAGTGGATCTTGATATACGTACTTCGTTTAAGGACGTGATGAAGTGTATTGTAGATAATGCTTATTCGCGTATTCCTATTTATTCCGGTTCCCGTGATAACATAAAAGGAGTGCTTTATATAAAAGATCTTTTACCTCATGTCAACAAGGGTGATAATTTTCGTTGGCAGTCTCTGATTCGTCCGGCTTACTTTGTGCCTGAAACAAAGATGATAGATGATCTTTTACGTGATTTTCAGGCTAATAAGATACACATTGCCATTGTGGTTGATGAATTTGGAGGAACTTCCGGCATTGTAACAATGGAGGATATTATCGAAGAGATTGTAGGTGAGATTCATGATGAATATGACGATGAAGAGCGTACTTACGCTGTACTGAATGATCATACGTGGGTTTTTGAGGCCAAGACTCAGTTGAGTGATTTCTATAAGATCACAAAACTTGATGAAGATGATTTTGAAAGAGTGGTTGGTGATGCTGATACATTAGCGGGGCTTTTACTTGAGATAAAAGGGGAGTTCCCTGCACTTCATGAAAAGGTTTCTTATCTGAACTATGAGTTTGAAGTACTTGAGATGGATAATCGCCGCATTTTGAAAGTTAAATTTATCATCAACCAACCTCAAACAGAAGAGGATGCATAATTATGGCATTATTTCTGCAGCATAGAGAGCCTTCTTTCCAATGGGGAATCTGGAAGATGGAGGAACCGATAGATGTTTTACTTGGTTTACTTCCGGAGAGAGCGTATTACGAAGAGGAACTGCAACGTTTTAATGCTCCGCACCGTAAACAAGAATGGCTTTCTGTCCGTGCGTTACTATTCCACTTGGTGGGTGTGCATAAAGAGGTGTGTTACGAACCAAGTGGAAAACCTTATCTGGCAGATAACTCTTATTTTATCAGTATTTCGCATACTAAAGGTTACGTAGCTGTTATCTTGAGTGAAGAAAAACCGGTTGGTATTGATATTGAGCAATATAGTCGGCGTGTACACAAAGTGGCGCATAAGTATATGCGGGAGGATGAACAGCTCGTTCCCTATGGGGAAGATGATACCTGGAGCCTTCTGTTGCATTGGTCAGCCAAAGAAGTCATGTTCAAGTGTATGAATACTCCCGAAGTAGACTTTCGGGAACATTTGCATATCGAACCTTTTACAACAGAGCAACAAGGCGTTTTTCTGGCTCACGAATATAGAACGGAGCAACGGCGTAACTTCCGGATTCATTATCTGATTCATCCTGAGTTTGTGATGACTTGGCAGATTGATTAAATATAAAAAAACAGAATACTATGAAACTAAAACACTGCTTAAGTACTATTCTTTTCCTGATGCCCATTTGGGTTGTAGCTCAGAATAGTCCGGTTACGATTACTTACGAACGTTCGGGAAAAGGAGAGGTGACTTTTTATGCTGATAATATATCATATACTCCCTATACGGTTGCTTTGACCTTTACACGTTTGAGTGGTACCCTCTCTCTTCAGGAAGGAGATACCCATAAGGCAACCGCATTCTCTCGTAGAAAAACGCGATTACTGACCTTAAAACCGGTCACAGAAAATGCAGGTATAGGTTTCTCTTATCGCTCTAATATCACTAAAGGCGATTGGCATGCTAAAACAGATACTAACTTTGTATATCTTTTTCCGCTTACAGAAGGTAAACGGGTGCGTATGAACCACATGGTCTCTTTGGAAAAGGTGCTGGGTAGTGATGATAAATCCCGGCTTACAGGCATCTCATTTCAGACTGCCGATGGAGATACTATCGTAGCTGCTCGTCGTGGCATTGTAACCGAAGTACAAGATAATTCAGCTTCAGAAGCAGAACATAAGAGCTTTAGTGCAAAAGAGAATTTTGTAGAGATATGCCAGGATGATGGTACTTTTGCCCGTTATATCTTGTTTCGTGATAATGGTATTTTTGTCTCTCCGGGAGATCAGGTTATCCCCGGACAACCTCTTGGAATCATTGGCGGGAGTAATTATGAACGAGGTTCACATCTGCGTTTTAGTATCTATTGTCCTGACATGCGTAAGTTCACGTTTGTTCCCTGCTTTTATCTTTCTCCGGGGAAGACGGGTAAACCAGCTGTTGGAGAGCTCTATGTTTCTGAACACCCTCAAGAGATTATCATGCAGGAGATGAGTAAGAAGGAGAAGAAAAAATATATGGAAAAGCATTAAAGGCCAGGGTATGCTGAAGGTAAAATTAGCTATTCATAAAACGCAGATTTACTCAGATTTACGCAAATGTTAATTGGATTTGCGATAATTTGCGTAAATCTGCGTTTCTAAAATTACACATTTGTTACTTTAGCAGACTTTCTATATAGTTTCCTTTTCTATTTATTTTTATTCATTTTATAACTTAATGCTCCCGAAGGGCATTTTTTGATCTGTGCAATCAATTCTTCTGTGGTTGCGTTTTCAATTTGTATCCACGGCCTTTCTTTGGGGTGGTATACATTAGGTAACATTTTAACACAAATACCTGCATGCTGGCAAAGTTCAGGTTGCCATATAATGGTCATTTCACCATTTGAATATTCTATATTCTTTCCCATATCTTTTTAATTTTTATTGAATATGAAAACCTTTCATTACGATACGTCTCCATTCCGGATGTTTGTGAATATATCCGGCTACAAACGGACAAAGTGGCACCAGACGTAAGTCTTTTTGTTCGATGTCTTTTAGTGCTTTCTCTACCAACTGGGAGCCTATTCCTTTACCTCCCAAAGCTCGTGGAACTTCAGTATGAGTCAGGTATATTTCTCCGTTCGGGGTCTTTATATATTCTATTTTGGCGATGTGGCCATCAATGCGAAACTCGTATCTTCTATTTTCTTCATTGTCAATGAGTTCATAATCTTCTGCCATAATTTTCTACGTTAATTGTTTAATATATATTTTATAAACAGATTATCCGGAGTTTTTGTTTGTCTCTTCTTTAGAAATTTATACATTTGGAAGATAGTATCAATTTAAAAACAAAACGACTATGGGAGTACAGAAACAAAACGGTTTTTGGGATGTGGTATTGAAACAAATAAATGATAAGTTGACGCAGATGCTTGAAAAACTGAATACAGAATTTGAGTGCGAATGCCTTCGTCATTATTTGATAGGAAAAGGAGAGACGATGGTACTTTCTGACGAAATTTTTCAGAAGGTAGCTGCTCATGCAGAACCTCAGTTTGCAGCCGGAAAAGGGATTGGATCTATTTCTTATGTTACGATCAATGGAGTGAAATATCGTTCGCAGGCGATTTCATTTTATGATAATACCGATTTTGATTATGCTTTTGGATGCTCTACTGTTTACTTTAATGCCGAAGGAAAGGCAGTTGGATTCAGAGATATCTATGATTTTGATGCGGCAGGGCATCGTAAAGAAATGGAAGAGAAGTTGACTGAGTTGATGGGGATTATTGGAAAATTCTTAAAGGCTCAGCCGTATGATATCGTTTATGGAACGTATCAATAATATGCCAATATGCTAATGTGCCAATGTGCCAATTAGCTGCGCTGTCACGCCGCATGGTAATTGGCACATTAGCACATTATTATAATCTTTCCAGTTGTACAGTGAAGTGCCTCATTAATGGAGCTTCCCATGCAATACGTACTCCACGTGTTACGTTTTCTCTGCGATCGTATACATTCTTTAATGCGGCGGCAATCACATCCATATGATTGTCAGTATATACACGACGGGGGATAGCAAGGCGTAACAGATCCAATCCGTTGAAGCGATTCTGTCGGGTTACCGGATCACGGTCTGCCAGCAGGTATCCTATTTCGCATCCACGGATACCGGCTTCCAGGTATAATTCAATCGTTAGTGTTTGCGCCGGAAACTCTTCTTTCGGTACGCAGGTCAGTACCTTCGGAGCATCTACAAAGATGGCATGCCCTCCGGCAGGACGCTGGTAAGGGATACCATATTCATCCAGTTTCTTTGCGAGGTATTGCACCTGATGGATACGAGTTTCAAGATTATCGAATTCAGTGTTTTCATCCAGACCGATAGCAAGAGCATTCATATCGCGTCCGTTCATTCCTCCATACGTAAGATACCCCTCATATTGTACACAGAAGCCTTTTGCTCCTTCATACCATTCTTTACGACGGGTGGCAATAAAGCCTCCCATATTTACGATACCGTCTTTCTTGGCACTCATGGTCATACCATCTGCTAAGTCAAACATTTCGCGTGTGATCTTTTTGATTGTTTTATTCCCATATCCCTCTTCACGCGTTTTGATAAAGTAGGCATTTTCGGCAAAGCGGGCTGAATCGAAAAGTACCGGTTTATTATATTTGTCGGCCAAAGCACGTACTTCCCGTAAGTTTTGCATAGAAACGGGCTGTCCGCCGGCTGTGTTATTGGTGATGGTTACTATGATAAAGGGAATTCGGTCGGCATGTTCCTGTAAGGCTTTCTCTAACTTGGCAGGATCTACGTTCCCTTTAAAGGGAATTTCCAGTTGTGTTTGCTTCGCTTCATCAATCGTGCAATCCAGTGCGAGGGCTTTGCGTCCTTCGATATGACCTTTGGTAGTATCGAAGTGTGAATTTCCCGGTACGATATCTCCTTCGTGTACAAGATAAGAGAATAGTACATTTTCAGCAGCACGTCCCTGATGGGTAGGAATAATATATTCGAATCCTGTTAACTGGGTGATTTTGTCTTTTAGCTTGAAGAATGAGGAAGCTCCGGCATAGCTCTCGTCTCCTAACATCATTCCTGCCCATTGGCGATCACTCATAGCTCCGGTACCGGAGTCGGTGATGAGGTCAATATAGACTTGTTCGGCTTTTAGTTGAAATACATTGTAGTGTGCCTCTTTTATCCATTGCTCACGTTCCTGACGGGTGCTTTTGCGGATGGGCTCTACCATTTTAATTTTCCATGATTCAGCAAAAGGTAATTTCATTTCCTTAGATATTTGGTTTTACTTGCCGAATTTACTGTTTTACTTTGATATAGGCAATGAAATACTGACTTTTTGATAGGATGGGGTAATAAAAAATACCTGTTGCATTTGGAGTGAATGCAATAGGTACTTGACATGGAATTGAAATTCTATTAAACCTGTACACCGGATGCAGGTGTACGATAACGAAAGAACTTTTAGGCTGGGAAATGCATAAATCATAATAAAAAAGTTCGCAATATTTGCGAATGCAGGTAAATGGTGTTATATTTGTATTTGTAAAGCTAATCGATATGGAGATAATTTTTGATAAGGAGTATTTACGAGATTTATATATCACAGGAAAGGCGGATAAAAAACACCGTTTTCAACCGCAGATTATTCGTAAGTATATTCGCATCATTGATTTGATGATTGAAAAAGCTGATGTAACGGCTCTCGCACAATATAATTCGCTGAATTATGAGAAATTAAAAGGTGATAAAGCGGGATTATCCTCGGTAAGGGTGAACGATCAATATCGTATCGAGTTCGAAGAACAAATCAAGGATGGCGAAATTATCGCAACAATATGCAGCATAACAGAATTGTCGAATCATTATAAATAGGAGGAACAGATATGAGTACTACCAAACAAGAGATTAACCCTCAAATGATTGCGAACAATCTTACTCCCGCATACCCGACACATCCGGGTGAGATTTTGAAAGATGAAATCGAGTATAGAGGAATATCGCAACGAAAGCTGGCAGAGCAAATGGGGTTGGCATATTCCGTTTTGAACGAGATATTGAATGCCCGTCGTCCAATGACGGAAAAAACTGCATTACTCTTTGAAGCCGCCTTAGGGATTGAAGCAGAACCGTTGATGCGCTTACAGTTGAAATATAATATGCAAACCACTCGTAAAGATGAAACGTTTATGAAGCGGTTGGCGCAAGTACGCAAAATAGCTGCGGCTCTTTAATAATAAGAATTGTGGCTTTACTTTATTATTCACATTCCTGAGGGTGCTTTTACGGATGGGCTTTATCATTTTATTTTCTATGATTCAGCAAAAGGTAATTTCATTTCTTTAGATATTTGGTTTTACTTGCTGAAATTAGTGCTTTTCTTTTTCATGTGCAATGAATTTATGTCTTTTTGTTGGAGTAAAGTGCTTTTAGATATGTTTCGGTACGGAAAATCTGTAAGGTGTGAAGCTTTAAAAGAGAATATGGAAAGTGAATAATTGATTATAGATTGCTCAACCATAATTGTTTTTCCAAATTTTAGGAAATTGGTATGTATGAATTTACGTTCTATTACTTTTTTCTATGATCAATATGGCTTTTTTATTTGAATCAACTTATTGGTATATTGTTTGTTTTGAATTATTGTGGAAGAGTAATTATCTTTTTTATCACAATATTTGTTTTCTAATTCTTGATAGCTTTGGTAAAATAGGGAAGAGTACACAAAACAGAAAATGTATGGACATGCATTTGATAGTAGTATGTAGACTATTGAATGTTGTAATATAAATTTAGTAAAAAGAAAAAAATAATGCTTATGTAATATGATGAAAAAATAATAGGAAGAAAATTATATTCCATTTTCTTCCTATTATTTTATCTATATATTTTCCCTAAGAAAGTATATGTTTTTGGGTTGAGTAATTATTAGATGTTATTAGAAGAAGAACACCAATAGAGCTTGTTATCATCAATTACAGTTGAGTCTTTGTAGAATTTAAGATCAAACGATGAAAGATATAAATTATTGGCAATGTTTTTTAGTCTGAAGTAATTGTTCCCATTTACAAACTCTATTTTCCAATGTTGGGTATTATTGTTCTTGTTAATTGTAATTTTGCAAGTATTATCTAGATATTCGTTTTCTCTTCTTTTCAATTTTATATAATCGTTTTCGAGTTCTAAAAGAAATAAACCTGTTTCATTGTATGGAGGTCTTAGATACATGATAGGAAGAAGAACTGTATTTCCTCCAGAGTTTGGGAATTCAGTTAAGAAACCTTTTCCGGATTCATTAGAATTGAATTTTGTGTAAGGTGATGTGAGAATTATTCCTATAGTATAATTAGTTTTTTTTAAGCGTAACGCTAATTCTATTTCTTTTTTCTTTGATAAATCATCAATAAATTCACTTAATAGATAAAATTTAGTATCAGGATTACCTATTCCTATTAATGATTCGGTCTCAGTTGTTACACTATTCATCCAACTTGCGTAATCAAAAGTTACATTATCTAAATCTCCATTAGCATTTTGACTTATTATAGATGTAATTACTTGAGAACCTCCTTGTGTCTTGATGTATATGTTCACATTTTTAAAGCTGTTAAATAACTTATTATCGTAATGTACATTTGCTGTAATTGATGACATTAAAAAGTTAGATGAAGCCTTAAAGTCTAATAATTGAGTAGATTCTGTACTTGTATATTTTCCGGTATAGAATGCTGAAAAATTACCACCTAATAAAATATCAGTCATAACATGAGTACCGTATTTTTCAAGTAAATCTTTACCGGATAAGTTTTTTAAATCAGATAAAAATTCATCAGTAAAAAAATATTTCAACCTTGAAGGTGTTGTATATGGCAAGGTTATTCGGCGAGTCATTTTTAGTGCATCTATTCTATAGAAGGCATCTCGATTTTCGCTTGTTCCGCCTGAATTTATTGTTGCTTCTAAATCTAAAGAAAATAAATTTAAATCTTTTGTTCCGACTTTTGCAGTGGCATTAATATTAAGGTTTTCAGTTAATGTTCTTACGGACGAACCATATACTGTTTTTGTTTCGGTTTTACCATGTAATAAAGACGTTTCTATTTTTGAAGGATTGAAAATAACTTCTTGTCCTGTTATTGGATCTCGTCCTAATCCTTTTTCTAATCGATCTAAATCTATTATTTTAGCTTTCGCATACAATGGATCTTTAAAATCAGAATAGAAACAATTGTATCCATATCCCAATAAATCATATACTCCATCGCCTGCACTTCGTGTAGTGGGAGTATTTTCTTTTTCAGTATTCAAATCTGTAATGATTTCATTGTCTGTACATGAGAAGATAAAAAAGGAGAGAAATAAGGTAGCAATAAATGTTTTCATAATTTAAATTGTTTATGTGTAAATGATATTCACTCTTAAGAGTGAATATCATAATAGTTTTTTATTTTTCGATGAGGGTGATGCCGTCAAGACAGAAAAAATTGGCAGTTCCCGGATCTGAAGAACTTGTAACAAAGTTTATTTTAACTGCATTTTTCAGAGATGACATATCAAACCATACCCAGTCTTTTATAGGCAAATCAGTATCCGTTTTATAGTCTGCCAATAGATATTCGAGTCTTCCTATCTCTTTATTTTCACTATTGTAACCAACTGCTATAGCTTTAAACCAACTTCCAGCTTTAAATTTTTTAGCATATCCGTCTCCTTCAGTCATACCTATATAAGCCCACGTACTGTTTGTGATCCAAGCACCTTTAATGCTGTATTTATCCGGATTATTGATAGTCATAAATGCAGAGTTTCCCCATTCTCCTTCCGAGCTATTAGCAGCCAGATATACTTTACCTATTTTGGCTTTTCCACAAATAGGAGCCGGGCTATTACCTGTTTCATTATCAGTTTTGTTGGTATAAGTAAATGAAGCAAAACTGTATCCGCTTCCCCAATCTGCATAGGAATGTTCAAATGTCGCCAGGCTTTGAGAATCTTTGAACGTGTCTTTTTGGAAATTTATGCCGTTAGGTTCGCTTGCGTTAGAGATGAATTCACTATTCTCTTCCGTTAGTTGATTTTCAAAGCTAATAGTTACTTCATTTTTTACTTCATCGTCATCATTGCTACATCCCCAAAATACAAATACTGATAACAGCATTAATAAAGATAATTTTTTCATCTTGTTGTTTTGATTTAATAATTTATTAATTGAGTTTATTTAATTGTCGAAATGTAAATCTTCCACCGTCATTATTTCCGTAGAGATTTCTCCCATTGGTCCGGCATCCTGATTGACTGCGGTATATATTTTCACAAAATCAATTTCGTCCAGCATCACTTTATTGCCATTGGCATCCACTGCCCAGTCTATTTTAAACTGAGACATTTTCGTACTGTTCGGATGATTATCTGCATATCCCCAGGCATAACAATAACCTACCCACATACCGTTTTCCTTCACAGCATTGTCTTTCAGGCGTGTTCCCCGGAAAGTAATTTCATTTTCTGCTATCCATGCCGGATAGTATGAAGCTTGCGTATGGAAACTGTTTCGGAGAATAAATCCGTCCTTCCCCTGATTATCCGTCCAACGTACATTTGTGTTCGCTGACTGAGGACGATGATAGGTAATTTCATATCCACGCGTTTCCGTATCTGTGCCATACTCACTTCCTGCCAGTTCATACCATTCGTCATCCGGCAGACCATTGCCATTCACATCTTTTGATACCAGTACAATACCCGGTTCGGCACTACCGCCCGGTTTGCCTGTGCTTGTGCCATACATGTTATACGAAGCATTGCCGTATACTTTAAAGTCATACTCACCTGACACATTGCGAATCGGTTGATTGAATCCCAATATGATGTTTCCTCCGAATCCACCCAACGAGAGTAGAAAGCGATTCTGTATTCGCTCGGTAGCATATTCCAATACTTGCTCGTAGGTGAATCCTTCTTTGTAAGCGGTAGTAGTGGTATTGGTATATTGTGACGGAGCGGGATGATATTCCAATACCTTATTGGCAAAAGCGGCAGCCCGGGGATCTTCAGTTGACCCACCCCCACTGCTTTGTGAACTCTTATCAGAGAAGGCTATTGTATTCGGGTTTTGTCCGATACTTTGAAGACTGTATTGTAGTTCTCCTTGCGGATTGAAACATAATACATCTCCACTCACCTGGTAGTTGTAGGCTTCCGTGATGTATACGTTTCCGCTATAAGGATTGATGCAAATACTGTAAGGAGTATGTATTTCCGTACCGTCTGTAATGAAGTTCTCACGCAGAGTGGTTTCTGTTTGCAGATTGAATACTTTTATCTGTGCCGTCTGTGTGCCGTAGTTGAAATTATATAAATACGCAAGCTGGTCATTAATGGCAAAGTTCATTACTTTCTCGTTGTAAACTTGTGCCACTTCATCGGTGGTCGTATTTATCTGTACGAAGTTATAGTCTCCTGTGCTAATATTTTCTCCACGGGTAGCTACATACACATGACCGTATTCGTCTGCTGCTATTTTACCGGGATTGGGGCCTACCTGTATTTTTTTGATTTCCTTAAAGGGGTCTGTGCTAACAACGGATACGGTATTATCCACGCCTGCTCCGTCCCAGTCAAGTCCTCCGGAGTTGGAAACATAGAGTTTATCTCCCTGTACACAGATGCCGTCCGGGTTTCGTCCTACCTTGACATAATCCTGAACGACGAGTGATGTCGTATCTATCCGTGCTACTGTTCCGTCGGACGAACATACATAGGCTTTGTCTTTGTGGAAAGTGATGTATCGCGGCTGTCGTGAACTACCGCTTTCCGTCAGCATTGGAATCTGCTTTAGCGAAAGCCCCGATTGTAAATCTATCACCTCTATCTGGCTCGAAACATTGACTACAATATAAAGTTTCTCTCCGTAAATGGCGAGGTCGTTGGCAGTATCACCCAGTCCGCGACGATTGAGGTTACGGAAATAATCCAGGTTCATTTGTCTGTCTTTGAACGAATAACGCATCAAAGTACTGTTGTTCAGATTGAAAAGTCCTTCGTTGAGTACATACATTTCGGATGTTCCGGTCTCTGTGACATTTCCGTTACCACCACCGGGTGTATCCTGATCGATCATGTCATCACAGGCATGCAGCAGCAGAGAGAAGAGCAGATATATAAGATATTTATAGTTCATCATGTGGATTGTTTAATAAGTAACTTTCAGCGTGGCACGTACCGAACGTCCCGGCATGGGGAAGTTTCGGATGATTTCATAATTCTTATCTAACAGGTTGAGTACTTCTACACTCAGTGACGTCTGGATGTTCCGGATTTTAAAATCACGGCTTGCCGACAGACTGTGATCACTATAACCATCCAGACGGTTTGCACTTCTGTTTTCTCCTTGTGTGTAGCGTTTCCCGGAAAAGAGGAAGGCATAGGAGAAATTGATCCAGGGAGTTTCTATACCTGCTTGTCCCGAACCCGATACGCGGGGCGTATAAGCAATCTGATGCTTGTAGGTTCTTTTTTGAGGTTCATTCACCGGGTCGGTAACGTCCAGTGCACGCTGGTACGTATAGTTTCCAGAGAGGTTAATACGTAGTTTTTCCATCGGCTGTAGCGTTATGTTTCCGGTAACGTCTACCCCTTTTATCTCCACCTTACCCAGATTGGTCATACTCCATACAAAGATATCTTTTGTGGGAGTGGCGATAATCTTATCCGACACCTTATTATAATAGGCATCTACTGTGGCAGAGAGATAGGGGAGGAATTCGGAAATGGCTCTGCTGTATGTGACTCCAATATTGTATTGCCGGGTATTTTCCGGGCGCAGATCTATATTTCCTATTTTCCCATAATATAAATCATTGAAGTTGGGCAGGCGGAAAATGTCCTTATAGAAAAAGCGAATTCGGAATTCCTCGCTGCTGAAAGGTTTGAATGAAGCACTTACATAGGGAGTTAGTTTACGGTGATTGCCTGCACTGGCTCCTTGCTGAGTTTTTTCATTAATCACTGTAGCGAGTGCCGAAGCTGAAAGCGTCAACCATTCATTTACGTATTTTCCGGCTACTACCGTCAGCCATGAGTAGCGTGTAGGATAGGCGAATTCGTGCAGGTTGGCATTGAGGGTATTGATACTTCCGTCTGTAGAGAGTGAAAACGAAAGATTGTCCAACGCCCGGAAGAGTGCCGATGCTGACAGATAGTATTCCTGTTGATAATAACTGTTATCCTGTTTGCCTTCTGAGTTATTGTAAGTAGGGTCCAGATAACGCTGGTAGCTCCAGTTCCATTTTGCTGAGGTCTGGAACACCCATTGGCGGTTAAATTCCTTTTTGTACTGACTTTGCACAAAAACGTTTTTATCCCATAAGTGCTGTGCCGCGTAGTCATAATACAGTGAAGTGGCATTGGGTAACCCGCGTGATGATTGATAGTAATATGCTTTCATCCGCCACTGTTCCGTCGCAGAGAAGTTTCCGAATAGTCCGGCTTCGGCACGTAAGTTTTCTACCTGCGTATTTTTTCTTTTCTCGCGGGAAGTCATATCATTTTTATCACCATAATAGAGTGTGAAAGGATATTGGCCATCTGCTGACATCCATTCGCTATTGGCAGAGAACGCCCATTTCTTACTTATTTTTTGCTCTATCATTAGAGAAGGATTGATCAGCCCCCACGAACCGGTTTTAAAAGAACCACTGATGTTTGTTTTTTTATTGTCATTGAATCGTGGAGTCAACGTCTGGATATTCAGTAACCCTGCGGATGCAAAGAAGCGTGCAGGTTGGAATATGTTGTCGCTTTGTCCATTGCTGAGCGATAACCGGTCTACATTGTCTAATGAGAAACGTCCGATATCAATTTGTCCCGTTTGACAATCCGTTAAAGTAATACCGTCATATCCTATGGCTGTATGCTGTGCTCCCAGGCTGCGTAGAGATATGGTTTTCAGTCCTCCGATACCACCATAATCTTTGATGGTTACTCCTGCGAAATGTTTCACAGCATCAGAGACCTGTAATGCATGCAGGTTTTTAAGTTCTTCTTTAGAAAAAACTTGTATGGGAGCTGTCGAACGTACTTCCCGTGTCTGGTAGCGGTCGGCAACAATCACTTCGGGGATCGAATAAATATGTGTGGTATCCACTTTTTGCTGCTGCGCAGAAAGCAGAGGAATATAGAAAAGGTAACAGGCAACTGTACCCCAGAGTTTATACTTAATGATCTGGCTCAATTTGTTCATCTCATTAGTTTTGCATTAAAATGTCCGGGCGAAATCCCTTCGGCCGGACATATAAATAAACTTGGCAGAGTTTATTAAAAAAAATATACTTTCTCTGAATCAGAGTGGTGAATGAAATGATGGATAGAACTTATCCGGCTCATTAGACTCAACGCTTTTTCCTCGAAAGCAATGAAAAAAGATTGCATGGCAGGTCTTCTGACTTGTTCCTGTTACGAACGCCTTCCCAGGATTTCCCCCAGTGGCTAAAGTGGTAGTTGTTCATAACATAATTCATTGGAACTTACAGCAGCGGGACTGTTCAGGATTTACACCTGATTCCCTTTTAATCGCATTCTTCCGAATAAGAAGAGGTTGCGAACCAATGCACGGCAAAGATAGGAAGAAAATTCAGAATAACAAAAATAATGTGGTAATATGCCAATGTGTCAATATGCCAATGTGCCAATTGGCTGCGCTGCCACGCCGCATGGTAATTGGCACATTGGCATATTAACACATTAGCACATTATTATTGCATTGGCAAATTATTATAGATAGCCTGTGCTGTAGCATCTTTCAGTAATACCTTTTTGTTGGCATCCAGTAGATAAAGGGTTGGAATGGCTTTCAGGTCGTAGAGATTTTTTGTTTTGATGGTGAATGATTTATCGTATCCATTAATCCATTCGGTAGGGAATTCACTAAGGTGTTTTCTCCATTCATCCAGTTCCTCGTCAGGATAAAGAGAGAGAATGGTTAATTTTTTCTTTTTTATCAATTCGCTTAGCATGGGAATACTTTTCAATGCTTCTATTGTTTCCGTACAGGCATGGCAACCGGGATTGTTGATGAATAGGAGGGTATAGTCGGATTTTATCTGATAGAGCGTACCTTGTGCGCCCGATGCTAATGTATACGTAAAGTCAAGTGCTTTTGTACCTACACGGTTTTTTTGTGCGAGTTCCAATCGAGCCTGTGGGCGAATCTTTTCAGTTTCACTCAGGATAGGAGAGGCTACCATTGCTTCCAATACCGGAATATAAAACTCTTCATTTCGCAACGGTGAGTTTGGATCGTAGAGATATTTGTCTGCCAATTCGGTGATGTGGTCAAACATCTTTCTTTCTACTTCCGTTTTCTGGATTGTTTCTTTCATGACCTCCTGTGCTGTTTTCAGGGGTACATGATTCAGAATGTCGCAATAATCAGCCCAGGCTTGTTCGGTGATGTCCGGATGATGAATATAGTTAGTATCTGCAAAGTTGACATTATCCCAATAATGGCGTATCAGAAAATCAGCCCTTAATTCCGGAGTATTCAGCATAGCGGGGATAGCGGGTAAGGTGAATGTTTTAATACTGTCTTGTGGGATATCAGTAGCCTGACTAGTTGCATTTCCACTTTTGCAGGAACAGAAGCAAAGCATAAGAGCAATCGGAAGATACTTTATATATTTCATATTTCCAGAATTTTTATTGTGTTACAAATTTACATGATTTGTCGGAAACTACCTAATATTTGCGTAGATATTCTCAGAAGGGGTATTAGCGCACTTATAATCTATACAAAGTATCATATTTAGTCCAAAAGAACGGATTTTAAGAACCAAATTAAAGAACCGATTAAAGAACAAGGTTATGGCACAATAAGTCTTTATTAATGAAAACCGAGCTAATGCTAAGGTTGTAAAACAGGTATTTGGAAGGACGAATTATCTGCTATCAAAAAAATCTTCTGAATGCGAAAGTACAAATTATTTTCCACTCCCTAATAATTGTCTGAAAATCGCTTTTGGGGGTAGAGATATCTTACTTGGAAAGACATACAGGACAGTTTCTTACGTCATTCCTTCCTTTTCAACGTTACCATCACTTCCTCCGCATACTTTTTACCCACGGGCAGGCTCTTGTCCATTTTCGTCAGTACCACTTCCGCCCGGGTGAACCTCGCGATACGACTTTTCGCTACCACGAACGAGCGGTGTATACGGATAAATTCTCCCGGCGGAAGCTGCTCCTCCATGCTGCGCAGGGGAATCTTGGAGAATACGGATGTACCGTCGGCAAGATGGACCTTGACATAATTGTCTATCGATTCTACGTACAGGATGCTGTCAACGGACAGTGTGACGTTCCTGTATTCCGACTTCAGTACGATTTGCCTGGCTGCAGATTCCGACACGCGGAGCAGGTCGTGCATCTTCAACCACTGCTCCGCCTTTTGCATGGCGCGGTCGAAACGCTCGTAAAAATAGGGCTTGTGCAGGAAATCCACGGCGTTCACCTCGAAGCCTTCCAATGCGTAGTGGGCGTAGGCGGTGGTGAATACCAGGCAGCAGGACGGGGGAAGCTCACGCGCCAGCTCGATGCCCGACGTGCCATTCATCTCGATGTCGAGCAGCACGATATCTGGCAGCCACTCGCGGATACGCTGCATCCCGATACGCGGTGCACTGTACGTCTCCAGCATTATGCCGCCCCTCCGTTCACAGTATCGGCTGATGATACTCAGTGCAATGGGTTCGTCATCTATGGCTATTACTTTCATCATACTTTCTCTGATTTAATTTCGAGCCGCACACGGAATGTTCCTTCACGGCCATGTCCGATATTCAGCCGGTGACGGTCGGGATAAAGCAGTGCCAGCCTGCGGCGGCAGTTCTCGATGCCCATTCGCTTGGAGCTGCCCGCTGTGCGTGGGAAGACTGAGTTTTCCACCTCGAAGCGGAGCGTGTCGCTACGTTGTTCCAAACGGATACGGATGAAGCACGGTTCGTTGGAGGAGATGCCGTACTTGAAGGCGTTCTCCACAAATGTAATGAGCATCATGGGCGGCACGGACATGGTTTCGTCCTCCACTTGATGTGTGAAGCTGACATCAGCGAACCCGTTCAGGCGCAGCTTCTGCAAGTCGATGTACTGGCCGATATACTCCACCTCCTCCGCAAGGGGGATGAACTCGTGGTTGGCATTGTTGTACATGTACTTCGTCAGGTTGATGAAGCGTTCGAGCGTTGCCTCGGTCTTGTCGGAATGGGTGATGAGCAGGCCGTAAAGCGTGTTGAGCGTGTTGAAGAGGAAGTGCGGGTTGATCTGCGCCTTGTATAATGCCAGTTCCGCTTTGTTTCTCTCGTACTCCACCTCCTCGCGAGCCAGCCGTTGGCGGTACGCCTCGTTCAGCATCCCCACGGCGAAGCAAAATACCACCACAAGAATGTAATGCAGCCACACCGCCTGCTGGTTCTGCCTCATGCCCCAGCCGGGAAAAGGGTTCTGCGCCAGCTGTTGCTGGCGCAGGTGGTAGAACGGCGAGGATATTTCGTAGGCCGAAAACAGGAACGTGACTAAAAGCGATACCGCTATCGCTGCCAGCGCATACACCCTGTGACGGTGGCTATGGAACAGACCGGGGACGATGAAATACTTGTAGGCGAAGTACGTGACATACAGCCAGCACGCGAAGGTGGTGAAGTAAACGGGATATGTGCCCCACCATCTCTCCACCGGGAACGCATATAGCATCAGCGGCAGGAAGACGAGGCAGAAGGCGAGGTCGGTATAGAGGGATACATTCTTCATCGGCTGGTCTCCTTATCTGTGCTGTTCGAACAGCCAGTCCTGTACACTTCTGATACCGTAGGCCACGAACCATGTGGCACGGTGGTTGCCGCCCGTCAGGTGCGTGAACAACAGGTGGCCGCCATCGGCACGCATCTTGTCCGCCTCCTCGGAGAGTTGTTCAGAGGGCAGGGTCATGTCCCATGTCGCTTCGGTCACTGTATGCCCGTTTTTGCGCCACAGTTCCACGGCCTCGCCTTGCAGCGTGTTCGACGAGGTGTCGCCCTCACAGGAGATAATCCAGATGTTCTGATTGGCAAGCGGTCCCATCAGTGTGGGATTCCACTTGCCTGCCACGAGCAACGCACCAGCGAAAAGCTCCGGTTCTTTCAGCATCATCACGATGGACGACATGCAGCCCATTGACTGACCTGTGGTGTAGATACGCTTCGGATCAATGGAGTAGCGTGTCTGAAGGTCTTTCAGTAGGGCGATGGTCGCGTCGAGATGGTGGCTGTAGTTCCAGTTGTCGTCCACTGTGATGAAGGGGTATTCGGGTGCCACGACGATACACTTGTGGCGTGCCTGTACCTCCGGTTCCGCCCATGAGGTGGCCCCGTTACCCTGATAGAGTGTCTGTGTGACAGGACCACTTGCCACGCCCGCATCGTGGATGAACAGCACCAGTGGATATTGTTCTTCGGGAGTATAGTCCTCCGGCAGGTATATATTATAAGGTAACACCTGTCCCGTGTAGGGGCTGACGAACTCCTCCTGTTTGAAGTCCTCCGCCACAAGGCATCTTTCCTGCGTACTTGCTATCGGTGTGTCGGTGGCCTTATAGGTCTTTCCCGTTGCCGTCCGGATGTCTGCCGTCTGTACCGCCACGGCATAGCCTGGGTATTCATCGTTGCCGCCCGTACTCCAGCCAGCCCGCAGACCAGGGCCGCCCTGCATACGGTCACGCTCCTTTTTCTTCTCCATGTCGGCAGGTGTGGGTTGCTTAGGCTGTGCGTCCAGATCCACTTCCGCTTTCACTTCGATGATGACATACTTCCCGTCTTTACCCTTGTCGGTGCGTTCAGGGGTTGTGTTGGCATAGATACGCGTCACCTGCTTACCCTCTACCCGGAAGCACCCGGGGATAAGGCTTCTGTTGCTGATGGGCGTATCGTATTCCAGTACGACGGTTTCCACCTTACGTCCGTCACCCAGCACCTTGCTGATGGCGGTGGACGACTGTATATGCTCCGGCAGGAGCGTGGAGTTGTTTTGGGCTTGTACCAAGCCAAGGAATCCTGCCAGAACCATTGTAATGATTGTACTTTTCTTCATAATTTCTTCTGTTTCTTATACATCCGGTAAATTGATAGCTGCAAAGATACGGTTTTTTCCTGCGAAAGAGGAATCCAGGCGACGGTGTTTACCCCCGAAAAAGCATTGTTTGCCACCAAAAAATGCATTCCTACCGAAAAGCAGGTTTTCTGCACGGTAGGGGAACATGCCCCGTATGGGTATGAAGCGGGAACTTTGTGCATCCACAGTTTCCGGTTTCAAATATCAATATTGCTCCTGTTCTGCATGATGGCGCAAGATTTTCGCCACCACATTCCGTTCTTTCACCCCCACATCCCCGCATGTATACGTCACGGTTTGCCGTATCCCTCTATTTTTGTACCCGACTGTTTAGAAACAATAACAATATGAAACGGATACAAATGAAAAAGGAAATGTTCGCAGCCCTACTCATGGGGCTGACATTGTGCGCCTGCCGGCAGACGCCGCCGACGCAGGAAACGGCTGCCTACCGCACGCTGACCGTGAAACCCGAAGACCGTACGCTGAAGTCGGAATACACCGCCCGGCTGCAAGGTCAGCAGGTGGTGGAGGTGCGTCCGCAGGTGAGCGGGCTTATCACGCGCATCTGCATCGGTGAGGGACAGAAGGTATGCCGGGGACAGGTGCTGTTTGTCATCGACCAGGTGCCTTACAAGGCGGCTCTGGCGGAAGCCGAGGCCAACGTGAAAAGTGCCGAGGCACAGCTTGCCACGGCGAAGCTGGACATGCAAAGCAAGGAGAAGCTGTTTGAAAGTCGCGTCGTGTCGGACTACGACCTCAGTACCGCCCGCAACACGCTGGCCGCAGCCGAGGCGGCACTGGCGCAAGCCCATGCCCAGGAAGTGAACGCCCGCAACAATCTCTCCTATACCGAAGTGAAAAGTCCTGTGGACGGTGTGGCGGGCATGATCGCCTACCGTGTGGGGGCACTGGTGGGCAGCAGCATCAGCGATCCGCTCGTCACCGTGTCGGACGACAGCCTGATGCACGCCTACTTCTCGCTGACCGAAAGCCGCGTCAGCGAACTTATGGAACAGTACGGTTCGCTCGACGGGTTCATCCGCCAGATGCCGGAGGTAGAACTTCGCACGGCAGGCGGCAAATTGTATGCGGAGAAAGGGCACATATCAGCAGTGAGCGGCATCGTCACAGCATCGACAGGGACAGTGACGCTTCGCGCCGACTTTCACAACCCGAAGAAGCTGTTGCGTGACGGGGGGAATGCTACCGTTATCCTGCCAACCAACCGGGAAAGATGTATCGTCATCCCTCAGGGAGCCACCTACGAGTTACAGGACAAGGTATTTGTATATAAGGTGGTGGGCGGTAAGGCTCAGTCTGCTCCCGTTACCCTGTTCCGGTTGAACAACGGCACGGAATACGTGGTGGAATCAGGTTTGCAGGAGGGCGATGTGATCATTGCCGAGGGAGCCGGACTGGTGAAGGAAGGTGCGACAGTCAATCCCCAAACTAAAGGAAAGGAGTGAACCATGACCGTAAAGACATTCATAGACCGCCCCATCCTGTCGGGCGTGATTTCCGTAACGATCCTCATTGTCGGGCTGATAGGACTCAGCCAGCTGCCCATAGAACAGTTCCCCGACATCGCACCACCCACCGTGCGTGTCTCTGCTACTTACACCGGAGCCAATGCCGAGACGGTAATGAAGAGCGTGATAACACCGTTGGAGGAGCAGTTGAACGGCGTGGAGAACATGATGTACATGACCTCCACCGCCACCAATACCGGATCGGCTTCCATCAGCGTCTATTTCAAGCAGGGTACGGACCCCGACATGTCGGTGGTAAACGTGCAGAACCGTGTGGCCTCGGCACAGGGACTGCTCCCGGCGGAGGTTACGAAGTCGGGCATCACGGTGCGCAAACGGCAGAGTAACGCCCTGAAAGCCATCTCGCTCTATTCACCGGACGATTCGTATGACTCCAACTTCCTGACGAACTACCTGAAGATAAACATCGAGCCGCAGCTCTCGCGCATAGCCGGGGTGGGCGACGTGAACATCTGGGGCGCAAGCTACTCCATGCGTGTCTGGCTCGCCCCGCTGAAAATGGCGCAATACGGCCTGATGCCCTCGGACATAGAGACGGTGCTCAACGAGCAGAACGTGGAATCACCCACGGGCACGCTCGGCGCGGAATCGGCCAACACCTTCCAGTACGTACTGAAATACCGGGGACGTTACGAGGACGAGGAGGACTACGGCAACATGGTCATCAAGTCACTGCCCGACGGGAGCGTGCTGCGCCTGAAGGATGTGGCCCGCATCGAGCTGGGGGCGGAGAACTACGCCATGCTCAGCCAGACAAGCGGTCATCCGGGTGCCAACTGCATGACGGCACAGACTTCCGGCTCGAACGCCAACGAAATTATCAAGGAGATGGACCGTGTGCAGGCCGATATCTCCGCTTCCCTCCCCAAAGGGATGGTACTGACGGACATCACGAGCACGAAAGACTTCCTCGACGCCTCTATAGCCAACGTGGTGGAGACGCTTTTTGTGGCCATTGTGCTGGTCGTACTGGTGGTCTACCTCTTCCTGCACGACCTGCGTGCCACGCTCATCCCCTCGCTGGCCATCATCGTATCGCTGGTGGGTACATTTGCCTTCATCTATGCTGTAGGGTTCAGTCTTAACTTATTGACGCTCTTCGCACTGGTATTAGTCATCGGTACGGTGGTGGACGACAGCATCGTGGTGGTGGAGGCGGTGCAGGCACGTTTCGACGAAGGGGCCACTTCTGCCTACCATGCTACTGTGGAGGCTATGGGCGGGCTGACGTCGGCCCTGCTGACTACCACCGTGGTTTTCATGGCGGTGTTCATCCCTGTCAGTTTCATGGGCGGCACCACGGGCACGTTCTATACGCAGTTCGGGTTAACGATGGCGGTGGCCGTCGCCATCTCGCTGCTCAACGCCCTGACACTCAGTCCCGCCCTCTGCGCCCTGATTCTACGTCCGCGTGCAGGGCAGGCCGGAGGCGATAAACCGGGTTTCTCCGACCGCTTCCACTACGCCTTCAACCGTTCTTTCCGCCATGTGCAGCAGAAATACCTGAAAGGCGTGTCGTTCCTGTTCCGTCACAGGGCCGTTACCCTGGGCAGTATCGTGGTGGCGTGTGCCGTCTTGGTGCTGTTGATGAACACCACCAAGACGGGGCTTGTGCCGCAGGAGGACATGGGAACCATCAACGTGAACGTGCAGGCCGCGCCCGGCAGCAACCTCGACGAGACGGGGCGCATCATGGACGAGATAGAGGCAGCCATCAGGGACATCCCCCAAATCAGAATTTACTCGCGTATCACAGGCAAGGATGCCGTACACAACCAGTCGGCCTCCGCAGGTTCATTCACCATCCGTCTGAAGAACTGGAGCGAACGGACGAAGAAGGGCGACGACGTGAACTCCGTCATGGAAGAGATTTACCGCCGCACGAACGGTATCAAGGCTGCCTCCATCCGTGTCTCCACACAGCCCATGATTTCGGGCTATGGCACGAGCAACGGCTTCGAACTGTACGTGCAGGACAAGAAGGGCGGCAGCGTCGACGACCTGCTGAAATACACCAACGCCTTCATCGACGCGATAAACGGGCGTCCTGAAATATCACGTGCCTACACCACGTTCGACACCAAGTATCCGCAATACATGGTGGAGGTAGATGCGGCCCTATGCAAGCGCAACGGGGTGTCGCCCTCCGATGTACTCTCCACGCTTGCCGGGTATGTAGGCGGCAGTTACTCCTCGAACCTGAACCGCTTCACCAAACTCTACCGCGTCATGGTACAGGCATCACCCGAATACCGCCTCGACACGGAGGCTTTGGACAACATTTTCGTGCGCGGTGAAGACGGCAGGATGTCGCCCGTGTCACAGTATCTCACGCTTACGCGGGTATATGGTTCCGAGAGTCTGTCGCACTTCAACCTCTTCTCCGCCATCAGTGTTTCCGGTGTGCCAGCCAGCGGGTATAGTTCGGGACAGGCCATACAGGCCATCCGCGAGGTGGCGAAAACCGCCCTGCCCGAAGGCTACGGCTACGAATTCGGCGGCATGTCACGCGAGGAGGCGTCCACGGGCAATTCCACCACGATGCTAGTATTCGTCGTCTGCATCGTTTTCATCTACCTTATCCTCTGCGCCCTCTACGAGAGCCTGATGATACCGTTCGCCGTCATCCTCTCCGTCCCGTTCGGACTGGCGGGCAGTTTCCTCTTTGTCAAGCTGTGGGGACTGGAGAATAACATTTATATGCAGACGGGACTCATCATGCTCATCGGCCTGCTGGCAAAGACGGCTATCCTGCTCACGGAGTACGCCTCCGACCGCCGCCGTCAGGGCATGAGTATCACCATCGCCGCCATGTCGGCTGCCAAAGCCCGCCTGCGTCCCATCCTCATGACCTCCATGACGATGATATTCGGGATGCTCCCGCTAATGTTCGCACACGGTGTGGGAGCGAACGGCAACATCTCTGTGGGTGTGGGGACTGTGGGCGGTATGCTTTTCGGAACGGCGGGACTGCTGTTCGTGGTGCCTTCGCTGTTCATTGTCTGCCAGTACTTGCAGGAGCGCTTCCTGCCCGGACAAATCCATAAACAAAGCTGATGGTTATGAAAAGAATAGGAATACTTCTCGCCGCTTCCTGCCTGATGAGCGGGTGCGGCATATACAACAGATACTCACGCCCTGATATGGACGTGAACACCGACAACCTCTACCGCGCGACTGCGACTGACACGGGCACCGTTGCCTCGATACCGTGGCGCGGACTCTTCACCGATCCCAATTTACAAACGCTCATAGCCACGGGACTGGAACGTAATACCGACCTTGGCATCGCCCGCCTGCAGGTGGAGGAGGCGCAGGCTGCGCTGACGAACGCCCGTCTTTCCTACCTGCCCTCCCTGAACCTGACGCCACAGGCAGGTAGCAGCCGTTACAACGGGGAGACGCAGAAGACTTACAACCTTGGTGTCACAGCCACATGGGAGGTGGACATCTTCGGCAAGGTGACGAATGCCAAACGCGGTGCGTCGGCTGTGTTCGAACAGAGCCGTGCTTATGAACAGGCGGTGCGGACACAACTGGTAGCGACCATAGCCGAAAGCTACTACGCGCTGCTGATGCTCGACGAACAGCTTGCCATTTCCGGACAAACGCTGGTGAACTGGGACGAAACCGTCGCCTCTCTGGAAGCCCTCGTGGAAGCAGGCCGGGAAAATGATGTGGCAGTGCGTCAGGCACGTGCCAGTCGCACCGCGCTCGAAGCCTCTCTGCTGACCATCCGCAAGAGTATCAGTGAGACGGAGAACAGCCTGTGCACCCTGTTGAAGGAACCGTCGCACACCGTCAGCCGTGGTACGCTCGACGGGCAGCATTTTCCAGACAGCCTTTCCACGGGCGTACCGCTATTGCTTCTTGCCAACCGCCCTGATGTGAGACAGGCGGAAGCCGCGTTGGCGGAAGCCTTCTATGCCACGAACTCCGCCCATTCGGCATTCTATCCGAGCCTGACGCTCTCCGGTACGCTCGGCTGGACAAACAGCGGGGGCGGCAGCCTTCTCAATCCTGGCAAATGGCTTTCCAATGCCGTTGCGCAACTTACCGCACCGCTGTTCAACAGGGGCACGAACATCGCCAACCTGAAGATAGCCAAGGCACGTCAGCAGGAGGCGGTGCTGGCTTTTGAGCAGTCCCTGCTCGATGCGGGCAATGAGGTGAACAATGCCCTTACCGAATGGCAGACAGCCGACGGGCGGATTCGTCTTGATGAGCAACAGATCTGCGACCTTGAAGCCGCCACAGAAAAGACCCGGCTCCTCGTACGCTACACTTCTGCTAACTATCTCGAAGTGCTTACCGCACAGCAGTTGCTGCTTAGTGCCCGACTGACACTTGCACAGGACAGGATAGCCAAGATTCAAGGTGTCATACACCTGTATCATGCACTTGGGGGAGGGAAAGTTTGACGAATTTATTGAGGCAATAAAAAAGACACGAAGAGCCGTATTCTTGCTCCACATAGAGTTCGACGCGGCTCTTTTTCACGCAAGGTGATAGATACTTAGGCAATCATAACTTCAGCCTCGCTTTCACTTGGTTTTCTTCTTTCGACGAAGTATCCCAACCACCTTCCGATTGGCTTTCGCATTGGCATGTAGGACGAGTCGTTGCCACACAATAATCCCAACGAGCTATTGAAAAACTCACCGTGTGCAGTATCGGACAGTATGTACTCTTTCCAATCATTTAAATGTATCATTTAAAATAGCTATATTTGCGACTAGTTTATTAGGACGGATATGAACTAACTTTAAGAATAACGCTCATAAGTCTTTGGTAGTCAGATGTACATGCGAATTTACATGATTATTCTTTCGGGGCAATAAAAAAGCCCGGGAAAGTCCTTTACTTTATTATATGATAACTAAATATTCCTTTTTAGTTAATTCGAGGGCTTTTTATCAACTATCCTATTTTTGTGTACTAAAAGTACGTATTTAACGCAGTGTTAAAATAGTATTTATTATACCCTTAATTACCTAATTAACATAGTATTAATTACCTATTCTTTAATGGCAAAGAATCCATACCGATGGAGAAACGAAATAAAATTATCAAAAATGTTTTGTTGTTTCATTTATCCGTTTTACCTTTGTCCCCGTCTAAAAAAGAACGTTCAGTAAAATAATATCTCTGTTCGTTTGTTGTCTGAAACAGTTTTTTAATTCTTTCGGCTTGAATGAGTAAGATGTCTCGTCCAAGCCGCGTAGCGTACCTGAAGGTTACTAAATCACCCCAATTTTAAAATCATAAATGTCTGAACAACAGGAATATTGGTTTGCTGCCCGAACCCGTAAGGATCAGGAGTTTGCGATCCGTAATTCTTTGGAGAAACTGAATGTCGAGTGCTTTATGCCCACTCAGTTTGTGATTCGCCAGTTGAAGTATCGCAAACGTCGTGTGGAAGTACCTGTTATCAGGAATCTGATATTTGTTCGTGCTACCAAAGATCGTGCTTGGTCTATAACGAAAGATTATAATGTTCAGTTATTCTATATGAAGGACCTCCGGACAAATAGCCTGCTCATTATTCCCGATAAGCAAATGCGTGATTTCATGTTCGTTATGGATCTCTCTCCCGAAAGTGTAATATTGAATGACGAATCTTTTGCAGTTGGAGTTAAGGTTCAGGTTGTCAAAGGAGACCTTTGCGGTGTTGAGGGCGAACTTGTCAGTATTGCCAATCGCACACATGTGATGATCCGGATTAATGGCATTCTCACTGCCAGTATTAAAGTCCCCAAAAGTTATCTGCACATCCTTTCATAAATAATAGTAATTGCTTACTACTGATTTCTAACTACGAAGTAAATGGATAAATTAATGAACCAAGTTCGGGAGTTGCAAAGCATCTCTCACGAATTATTGTATCTGGGTGTTGATGGTACCCCCATCTATACAGATCGTTTTTGCCAACTTAACACAGAAGTTTTTCGCTTGTCCGAATCTCTTTTTGACAGAAAAGGAGAGACGGACGAAGAAGAGGCTTCGCTTTGCCTTGCGTTGTTGATGGGGTATAGGGCCACAGCGTACTCGGATAGTAATAAAGAAGCAAAAATACAGGGAATATTAGATCGTGCTTTTATTGTCCTGGATCACTTGGAAGATTCAGTATTGAAATGCCGTTTGTTGCTCTCTTGTTATGATGAAGTGTTTGATGAAGAATTGATAGAAGAGGTTCGGCGTATTGTTGATGGTTGGGGAGGTGGACGGCAGCTATCTTCGGAGGAAGAAACGGTAGTGGAAGCTTTGAAAGAATTAGAAGATAGTAAGTTGTAATATTTCGTATTCATTTAGTATTTCAATAGACTATTTTGTTATAGGATAATGGTGGAAAATATATACAATGTTGATTTGTTGTAACGATTTGATTACTAAATAGTTATGTTTTGCTAATTTTTCTCTACGAGGAATAGAGAGAAACTCTACGGAGATCGTGTCGATTCTCGTAGAGAAATGAGGCGTTTATCGTAGAGAAAAGAATAAGAGTTTCCTAAATTTGACAATATATATATTGAGAAGTTAATAGAATTACTTTTTTTATGTAAATTTTATTTTCTTATAATCTTAATTTTCAATAGATGGTTTTATGAAAGGAATTGTATTAGCCGGCGGTTCAGGCACCCGTCTGTATCCTATCACCAAAGGGGTAAGTAAGCAGTTGTTGCCTATTTTCGACAAACCCATGATTTACTATCCGATATCCGTATTAATGCTTGCCGGTATCCGCGAAATATTAATCATCTCCACGCCTTATGATCTGCCGGGCTTC
>NZ_CATJGZ010000113.1:0-24625 GCF_949740115.1 Bacteroides sp. 41_26 | reverse complement strand
CCTGAAGGTGTAAAGTGAAACAGTAAAACAATCAAGAAACTGTGAAGGAAAACAGTAGATATTAACCAAAATGTGTAAAGTGAATACAGGCATAGTCAATTGTACACTTTAGTACCTCAATATTGTACACTTTTGCATGGCAAGATTGTACAATATTGAGGTACTAAAGTGTACAATCTTGCATATAAGCCCCATCTTGTTAAAAAAGCGACGTTAACAATGTTAATGTAACAAGAAACAATGTGCGGAACGTATCAAATCAGTAGCTTTGTGATAAAGTGAGATTTTCCTCTGTATACTACAATTTGGCACACGTTCTCCTCACATAAAACTCAATCAGCCTGTTCATAAAATGTAGAGAGAGGAAGAGGTATTTTTACTCACCAACCAAACTAATCCCTCTATACACGAAAAAACGATGGATATCTGAATCAATCTCATATCGAACACGTTAAAAAACATACCACAAAAAGAGAAAAATAACAGTGATTATCTACAGCATATCTATCACCCAATTTATATAAAAGCGCAATAGCTTAAGCTCTTATCACGTTTTTTAGACATAAATGAAAGAGTTATAAACAAAAGTGAAAGACATAAAGCGATTTTTAAATAAACTAAAGACATTAGGAATTAATTGTTTTAAAGATTTGCAATATTTTTGGGGCAGATAAAAATTCAAAATTCAACCTTTATTTAATTGTTATGGAAAATTTTCAAAAATTCCTTTTCACGGCAATTTTTCTATTTGTCGGCCTTAACATACAGGCACAGAGCCTTACTGTTACAGGTAAAGTAATAGACAGTGACGGATTTGAAGTAATCGGTGCCAATGTAGTAATAAAAGGTACCACCGGCACAGGTACCATCACTGATATCGATGGAAAATACTCATTAAGAGTAAATAATGCAGCAAAAGACGTATTGGTATTCACCTATATAGGTATGGATACACAAGAAATCCCGGTCAATGGTCGTAGTCAGATCAATGTGACTCTGGTCCCTAACTCTATTCAACTGGATGAAGTTGTGGCAATTGGTTATGCTACCACTAAGCGTCGTGACTTAACCGGTTCTGTATCTTCCGTTCAGGGAGGTGAATTAAGCAAAATACCGGTTTCCAGTGTAACACAGGCATTAGCTGGTAAAATTGCCGGTGTACAGGTTATCCAATCTCAAGGTTCTCCCGACGCAGAAATCTCAGTACGCGTACGTGGTGGAATGTCAATCACACAGAGCAATGAACCTCTATATATTATAGATGGTTTTCAAAGTGAAAATGGTATGAACGGACTCGATCCGAGTGATATTGAATCTATTGATGTATTGAAAGATGCATCATCAACAGCCATCTATGGTTCTGCAGGAGCAAACGGTGTAATCCTTATTACAACAAAATCCGGTAAGGAAGGCAAAGCAACCGTTAGCTATGATATGTATGTGGGTTTCAAGAAGCTGACCAAGAGAATTGATCTTCTGAGCACAGAACAATTCGCAAAACTGGAATATGAACGTGCTATGATCGGTGCAGACTCCGACAAGCAAACTTATCTGAAATATTATGCAGATCCTTATGATGAAAACGGGGGTGCTATTCTAGATCAGATGTATGCAGCTTATCAAAACATTCCAAGTGTTTATGGTAATCGTGCAGGTATAGACTGGCAGGATGAAGTATTCGGTAGTAACAGCCCCATTTCTCAAAACCACAAAGTAAGTATCAGCGGAGGAACCAAAACATCCAGTTACAACATTTCAATAGCACGTACCAGTGATGACGGAATTATGAAGGGAAGTGGTTTTGCCCGTACCAATATCCGTGCTAAATTTACACAGGATGTCAACAAACGGTTAAAAGTCACCTTCAATGCTAACTACAGCAACGAAACTTCTGAAGGATTGGGTTCTCTGAACGAATCCGGATATTTCAGCCGTATGCAGCATATCCTCCAATATCGTCCTGTTATTGGTAAATATGGTAACGACTCTGATTTGTTAACCCTCCAACGTGACCCGATTACTGATGAAGACAGTGGTAACCAGATGCAAAACCCATTGATCTCCATTCAGGCAGAAGAACGTACTAAAGAAAATAAGAGTCTACAAATCAATGGAGAAGTACAGTTTAAAATATTAGACAATCTCATCTATCGCGGTTCTGTAGGTCTTCGCGAACGTCGCCTGAATAATGATGTATTCTATCAGGCACAGAGTCGCCAGGCTATTAATAGTGGAGCCCCTTACGGAACAAAGAACATCAATGACTATAACGGCTGGCAATATAACAACACCGTGACTTATACCCCGAAACTTAAGAACGGACACTCGTTTGATATGTTGGTAGGTCAGGAAGACTATATGCTTGAAACAAAAACATTATCAGTGACAAATACCAATTTCCCTGATGTAAACTTTGGTTTTGACGATTTTTCATTGGGAACAAACCCTAATGTACCTTCTACGACACATTACAAATACCGTAAGATATCTTTCTTCGGACGTGCTAACTATAACTATAAAAGTAAATATCTTGCTACTGTAACCGTTCGTGCAGATGGTTCCAATCGTTTCGGTAAGAACAATAAATGGGGAGTATTCCCAGCCGGTTCTATTGCATGGCGTGCTTCTGAAGAAGATTTCATCAAAAATCTGAATGTGTTCTCAAACCTGAAAGTAAGATTCGGATATGGTATGGCAGGTAATGACAATATCGGTAGTTACCGTTCATTAGCCATCATGGGTTCCGGCAACACCAGCTACGAAGATCAATTAGTTCCGACTTATGCAAGTTCACAGCTTCCTAATCCGAACCTCAAATGGGAAACTAACATTACAGCCAACTTAGGTCTTGAAATGGGATTCCTTGACCAACGTATTCAGGCCACTATCGATATCTATAATAACCAGACCAAGGATTTGTTACTGAACTCCAAACTTCCAGGATTATCAGGATATACAACCGTAATGAAGAATGTGGGTGAAACGCGCAATCGTGGTATTGAAGTTTCTATTAATACCATCAATATCAGAAACAGAAACTTCACTTGGGAAAGTAATCTGAACTTTGCTCACAACAAGAATAAGATTGTAGCCTTGGCCGACGCTGATTACTTCACTGAACGTTCCGGATGGTCAACTGTATCAGAATTTAATGACGACGATTATATCATCGCTGTAGGACAATCCATGGGACAGATGTACGGCTATCAGCTGGATGGAAAAGGAATCTATATGGTGGAAGATTTCCATTGGGATAATGCTGCAAACAACGGTAACGGAGGATATGTACTGAACGGAGAAGGCAATTCTTATGATGCCAGCATACAACCCGGATATTGGAAATTTAAAGATACAGACGGCGTGAAAGGTATCACTTCTGACGACAAAACCGTAATCGGAAATGCAACTCCGGATATTATCGGTGGATTTATCAACAACTTCACTTTCAAAGGTTTCGATCTTTCTATCGGTTTGAATTTCCAGATTGGCGGTGATGTGTACAATGCTAACAAGATGTATTTTACCAAAATGAATAATAAGAATCGTAATTCATTGGCTAATGCTGCCGAACGTTTCACGTATATTGACGGTACAGGTGCCAATGTTTTCAAAGATCCTGAAAAGCTTGCCATCCTCAACCGTAATGCAAACTATGCATCCATCGAAGGATCCAGCAATCTGGCTTTCCATTCCGGATATGTAGAAGACGCTTCGTTCTTACGACTGAACAATGTCACTTTCGGTTATACCTTCCCGAAAACATGGCTGAAGAAAGCATATATCAGTAACCTCCGTGTGTATGCTTCTGCATACAACCTGTTCACCATTACTGGTTACTCTGGTTATGACCCGGAAGTTAATACCAAACCGAACGGAGGTCTGACTCCGGGTGTGGACTGGGGTGCTTATCCAAGAAGCTTGTCATTCGTATTCGGATTAAACCTTTCATTTTAACCTGATAATAATTTGAAATTATGAAAACAAATAGAATAGTAAATATAATAAAAGTAAGTGCATTCGCTCTCTTCACAGGAGTTATTTCTACCTCTTGTCTTGATCAGCTGGAAGAAGAAACTTACGGAAAATACAGCGCAGATACTTATTTCGATACTACTGGCAAAATGGAAATGGCCGTTAATGGTATATACGAAACTTTCAGCAGTATTACCACTTACGGACAATACTGGCAGGTATACGGAGATTGTGATACAGACATCGCTCATGTAAAAGGAGCCGGTACGGGGCATGTCGCCCGCGACTTAGGTCACTATAATGCCTATGCAGAACACTCCTGGCTACAAAGTTCCTGGGAATTGTATTATCAGGGAATAGACCGTGCCAACACAATTCTGGACCAAAAAGAAAATGTGGTAATTAATGGAGAAAGTGACCAATTGGTATTCAATCGTCTGGTAGCTCAAACCAAGTGTATGCGTGCCATGTGCTACCTCGACTTGGTACGCCTTTGGGGAGATGTGCCTTTGAAGCTTAATCCGTCAAAAGACGGGGATAACTTTAAACTCCCAAAAACAGACCGGGATGAAGTGTATGCACAAATTATAACTGATTTAAAAGAAGCAATACCGGGCCTGTTGTGGTGTGATGACAGCAACCAGAAAGGAGAAAGACTCTCAAAAGGAGCAGCCATGGGATTACTAGCACGGGCTTATTTATTCCGCGGAGGATATTCACTTTATCAGGATAAATCAATCAAACGTCCCGGTAACTATAAAGAATACTACCAGGCAGCACAAACAGTTTTAAACGAATTGATATCTTCTGGCAAACATGGGCTGATCGACGCAGACGGTACATACTCCAGTGGATATGAAAAGAACTTCCGCAACATGTGTGAACTAAAATACGATCCGTTTGAAAACATCTGTGAAATATCATTCTATAATCCAACCGGACAGAATGCAGGAGCCAGCAATATGGGAACATATAACGGTCCTGAAATCAATGTAAACTCCATTTACGGACGTGCTAACTCATTCATCAAAACACATAAATTCTTTTATGAGACTTTTGATGAGAAAGATTTGCGCCGGGATGTAGCAGTAGCCACATTCAGCATCAATGCCAACAGTAAAATTGTAGAAATAGCCGAAAAGAACAGTCAGAACTGGTCGCCCGGAAAATGGCGCCGTAACTGGCAGACAGCTGCTATCAAAGACAATAACAATACCGATGTCAACTTCCCGCTACTTCGATACGCCGACGTTTTATTGATGAGTGCAGAAGTTGAAAACGAACTGAATGACGGTCCGAACGATTTAGCCATTGAACGTGTTAACCAGGTACGTCGCCGTGCTTTTGGCAAACCATATTTAACGGCAAACGCAGATGTAGACCTGAAAACAAGTGATTTCACCGGAAAAGATGATTTCTTCAAATTCATTGTAGCCGAACGCGGACGCGAACTTTGTTTCGAAGGTAACCGCCGACTTGATCTTATACGTTGGAATCTCCTAAAAGAAACAATAGCAACTACTTATCAGAATTTCCTTGATTACTATAACGGTCAGGAAGGACTAGGAAGCAACTATGCATTCGCAGCCGGTTCAAGATTTGTTAGCGGAAAACACGAGCTGTATCCTATCCCCGCCCGCGAAGTACGCGAAACATTAGGTTCTGTTTCTCAGAATCCGGGATATTAATCCCAAAGAAGTTCTTTTCGCCCTGGCGAAACACTCCATCAGTTTTTAATAGAATCGAGTAGGAAGAAGACAACTCCGTTTTCTTCCTACTTTTATTTTTCACCCACTCTTACCATACAGAAATGTTATTTGTTATCAAAGAAATAGTATAATACCATCCGTTATTATTATCTTTGTGAATGAATAGTTTTAAAATAATTAATGTAATTAATTGTATTTGAATATATCAGGATGAGTTTTATTAAACGTATTTATCTATTTATATTATTCTCTGTAATAGGGATAATGACACTTTCTGCTAATGATAACGGAAGCATCAAGTTTTCTCATATATCACTCAACAATGGACTGTCGCAAAGTACCGTTTTCTCTATAGCACAAGACAAAAGAGGAAATATGTGGTTTGCCACTTATGATGGAGTAAATAAATTCGATGGATATGATTTTACTATTTATCAGCATGATGCTTCTGATCCACACAGTATAGCCAATGATATAGCCCGTACTGTTATGACCGATAGTCAGGGACGTATATGGATAGGTACACGGGACGGACTATCATGGTACAATGAAGAAAAAGATTTATTTAGAAATTTCTTTTATAAGAAAAACGGTAAGAACACACAAGTAAACGGCATTGCGGAAATCAATCCGGAACAACTCCTCATCAGTTCGCAGGAAGGACTATTGTTATTTAACGTTAAAGACACCTGCTTTATAGATAATCAACTGAGCACAGAGATGCATCAATTAAAAGCCTCCACTATCAGCAGACAAGGAGAAAATATATATATTGGCACAAATAATGGATTATTTGAATATTCCATTAGTACAGGTCGATTAAGTACAGTAACCAAAGCACTGGATAATAAGCAAATACAAGCAGTTCTATTACAATCCCCTACTCGTTTATGGGTAGCAACCGAAGGAGCCGGACTTTACCTGCTGAATCCCAAAACAGGAGAAGTAAAAAACTACCGTCATTCTCCCGGAACGCCACAATGCATCAGTTCCAATTTTATCCGCTCACTTGCATTGGATTCGCAAAACAGATTATGGATCGGTACATTCAATGACCTGAATATCTATCATGAAGGGCATGATTCATTTGTATCTTTCAGCAGTAACCCGGTAGAAGATGGCAGTTTGTCACAAAGTTCCGTACGTAGCATTTTTATGGACTCTCAAGGAGGTATGTGGCTAGGTACCTACTTTGGAGGACTCAATTATTATCACCCACTGAAAAATCGTTTCCGTAACATCACACGAATTCCTTATCAGAATTCGCTGAACGATAATGTAGTAAGCTGCATAATTGAAGACAAGGAACGTAATCTATGGATAGGAACCAATGATGGAGGGCTTAACCTATACAACCCTAAAACAAAGCATTTCTCTTATTATACTCTGCAGGAAGGCAATAAAGAAGGTATCGGTTCCAATAATGTAAAGGCAGTATATGTAGACGAGAAAAAAGGGCGTGTATACATCGGCACACATGCTGGAGGACTAAGTGTACTCCAACGCAATACAGGACGCATCGAGCATTTCAATATGCACAATAGCGGGTTGCTGGATGACAACGTATATGCTATATTACCGGATGGAGAACAGAGCCTCTGGTTAGGAACTCTCAAGGCATTAATACGATTCAATCCAGAGAAACGTTTGTTTACCGTCATTGATAAAGAAAAAAACGGGAATGAGATTCCCAACCGTCGTATCACCACTCTCTTCCGCGACTCCCGGCAACGTATCTGGGTAGGAGGTGAAGAAGGACTGTGCATTTATAAAGTAGAAAACGGAGAAGTAGAATCCCTTCACCTCATTGAGCCAACTTCTTCATTGGCAGGAGCATTTATCAACTGCGTATATGAAACACAAAATGATGTATTCTGGATAGGAACACGTGAAGGAGTATACAGTTATAATGAAAAGAAAAATACAATAAAACATTATACAACAGCCAACGGACTCCCCAATAATGTACTTTATGGAATACTGGAAGACTCCTTTGGCCGTCTGTGGATGAGTACCAACCGGGGACTGACTTGTTTCAATCCGGAAACAGAGAAATTCCGTAACTTCACGCAGACAGACGGAATACAAAGTAATCAGTTTAACTCATCTTCTTATTGCCGTACTTCGACCGGACAGATGTACTTTGGTGGTATTGCCGGAATCACGACTTTCCGGCCGGAGTTACTAATAGACAATCCATACACTCCTCCGGTAGTAATTACGGGGCTTCGCTTATTCAATAAAATAGTACGCCCGGATGATGAAACAGAAATACTGACACGGAACATTGCAGATACAGAAAGCATTACGCTAAGTTCTCACCAGTCGGCTTTTTCACTGGATTTTGTAGTATCCAATTATATTTCGGGGCAACACAATACATTTGCCTACAAACTAGAAGGATATGACAAAGAATGGTATTATCTGACCGACAAACAGCCTGTGTCCTATTCCAATCTACCGCAAGGAACCTACAACTTCCTCGTAAAAGCAGCCAATAGTGACGGAAAGTGGAACGAAACACCAACTCAGCTTGAAATCGTGGTACTTCCTATATGGTATAAAACGTGGTGGGCAATTCTTTTATTTGTTGCCACATTTACCGGATTCATTACGTTTGTATTCCGCTTCTTCCTGATGCGCAAAAATATGGAAGCCAAATTGGCAATGGAACGAATGGACAAAGAGCATCAGGAAGAAATTAATCAGATGAAGATGCGCTTCTTTATCAATATATCCCATGAATTGCGTACTCCACTAACATTAATAATGGCACCATTGCAAGAAATAATCAGCCGCATTAGTGACCGATGGACACGCAATCAGTTAGACTATATACAACGTAATGCCAATCGCCTGCTCTATCTGGTAAATCAATTAATGGATTACCGCAGAGCAGAATTGGGAGTGTTTGAACTGAAAGCGAGAATAGGAAATGCGCACCAATTAGTAGAAGATAACTTCTTATTCTATGATAAACTGGCTAAACAGAAAAAAATTCATTATACTTTGCATTCGGAAGTAGAAGATAAAGAAATGCTTTTCGATACAAACTATCTTGAACTGATTGTAAACAATCTGCTTTCAAACGCATTCAAATACACACATGAAGGACAAAGTATTACAGTTACATTAAAAAAGGAAAACGATTTTCTGTTATTACAGGTAAGTGATACAGGCATAGGTATTCCTATCAATAAACAAGCCAAAATATTTGAGCGTTTCTATCAAATAGAAAGCGAGTATGTGGGAAGTGGTATCGGATTATCCCTGGTGCAAAGACTGGTAGAACTACACCATGGACATATAGAGTTGGAAAGCGAAGAAGGTAAAGGAAGTACATTCTCTGTTTACCTGCCACAAGATCCTGCAATATACAATCCGACAGAATTAGCTTCAGATACGGAGGAAGAAGCCAAAGTACACACTACAAATCCGAAAGACATGTACTTCATTGACACAGCAACCGTAGAAAAAGAAGTAGTGGAAACAGGTGATAAGAAACGAGGAACAATCTTAATTGTAGAAGATAATAAAGAAATTCTTCACTATCTGAATCAAGGGTTATCCGAACTGTTCAATACAATAGGAGCATATAATGGCGAAGAGGCTTTGGAAATTCTGAAAGAAAAAGATGTAGATGTAGTAGTGACAGATGTTATGATGCCGGTAATGGATGGTATTAAACTGTGTAAAACTATCAAACAAAACATACGAACCTGCCATATACCAGTAATCATACTATCAGCAAAAAGTGAAGTAAAAGATCAGATGGAGGGATTACAGGTAGGTGCAGATGACTATATTCCGAAGCCATTCTCATTGAGCGTTGTGATGACAAAAATTCAGAACATGTTACGAACGCGACACAGAATGCTTGAGCGTTATTCCAAATCATTGGAAGTAGAACCGGAAAAAATAACATTCAATGCCATGGACGAAGCATTGCTAAAACGTGCTGTGGCTATCGTAGAAAAGAATATGGATAATATTGAATTCTCTACCGATGAGTTTGCACGCGAGATGAATATGAGCCGTTCTAATTTACATCTGAAATTAAAGGCAATTACCGGAGAATCTACCATCGACTTCATCCGTAAAATCCGATTCAATGAAGCATGTAAATTATTAAAGGACGGAAGATATACAGTATCTGAAGTAAGTAGTATGGTAGGTTTTAATACTCCCTCCTACTTTGCTACAAGCTTTAAGAAATATTTCGGATGTTTGCCTACGGAATACATAAAGAAAAGAAAAGGATAATATCTATTCTTCGTACGATATACTACACAATGACAGCTCTTACCCCCTTTCAAAGGGGGTAATTCGACAAGACTAATATCCCACTGCACAAAATTAAAAGAAAAAGAGTCGTTTTTAAATAAAGCTGATACAACCTGAATTATTTGGGAGTATGCGTTAATATAACTTTGCTACATAATAAAATGACATGTAGAATCTTTATTAACAAATTACCTGAATGAAACATCTTTTTCTTTTATCTAATGAACGTTCTTCCGGCATGAAAATGTTGGAAGCGACCTATCTTTCAGCTATTACTAACACGTTCAGCAGTCAAATATCTATGCCTGTGGAACAGATGTTAGACCTTAACTATCATTTTCAAACTAACTAAAAACAATCTAGAAACAATGAATTTTAAAAAGTTAACCTCAGGTTTCTTAGCAATCCTGACTGTTACATCACTGATTCTGGCCGGGACTTCCTGCTCGGACACAGAAACTACAGATTCGACTCCTTTTGCAATTTATTATTCGGGAATGACTGATATCGGCCCTTCAATGAATGCAAAAATAAGCGCCCCTACCTATATTGGTGCGACTCCGGCAGACTTTACAATTACTAAAATTATTCTTGAAAATGAAAGTATAAACACCGAAAGCTTCGTTATTGATGCTACAACCGGTGAAATAGAAATCAAGAATAGCGATAATCTGGCTGTCGGACTGTATCATCTTTCTATCTCCTGTGTATCCAACGGAAAGACATATAACTTTGCAGATGCCGTATCTATCAACATGATGCGTCCTGTACCAGAAGGTATCACAGTAGAACCCAACCTGTTGACAATTGACTATGCTGAGGTGAAGACTTCAGATGCCAAAGCACAGGTAAAAACGGAAGGTGAACATGTATCTATCAGCAAATACTCCATTGCAGAAAGTGATTTCAAAGACTACTTCACTGTTAACGCAAGTGGTGAAGTCAGTATTAATAAGAACTATGAAGGTGATATTCTACCGGGTATCTATAAAGTAGCTTTAAAGCTACAGACAGAAGCCGGAGAAGGTATTTTTGCAGATGCTGTGACCTTTAACATCACTTCCAAGCCATTAGCTCTGACCTATACTCCCAATAAAGGTAAGATGGAAGAAGCTACCGAAGGTCCTACTTCATACACCACCAATGTACCTACACTAAAAGGTTCATTGGAAGGTGTTGTTTATCGCATTGCCAATATAATTCCTGCTACAGACAAGATTAAAATTGATGCTTCAACAGGTGTCATTTCTGTAGCAGAAGGACATAGTTTCAAAGCAGGCGAAACCTATGTTATAGATGTAAATGTAAAAAACATCTATAATACAACAGAAGAAGCAGATAAAGTATTCGAAAGCGTATTTACACTGGAAGTAGTTGGTTTTATTGCTCCGATTGAAAACTTTACCTATGAGAACGCAACGAAAACACAGGCAACCCCATTCACCATTGCACATACAGACGCATTCAAAGGTGACGAAGTAACCTTTGAATTAGGTGAACTGGCTGCTGAACTTCAGGGACAACTGAATATTGATGCGACAACAGGTACCATTACCGCAAAGAAAGGTAATACAATTCCTGTAGGTACCTATACAGTAGCTGTAAAAGCCAAAAATGTAAAAGGGGAACAGACCACTACCTTTACACTCGTTATTGAAAAGAATAAGAACTTCTTTACTACCATTACCTATGGTAATAACCTGGGACTACCCGAAGGTAGCGCTTTCCAATACAGGTTCAACTCTGCCGAAGAGCTGGCTAAAGCTATTATCCCCGCACCGAAAACAGATATTCCGGAAGGCGTTACAGTAACTTGGAAAGTACAGAACAAACTCAACATGAGTAATGGTAAAGTAGGTAAAGACGGTGCATTGAATCTGGCAAATATTACATGGAAAGATGCAACGTGTGGCATGATTATGGTGACAGCTACAGCCGGTGAAGGTGACGAAGCCGTATCAGTAAGTGTACCTGTATTCTTCCATTTTGCAGCGCCAGTAAAAGATGTAACTATCAATTATACTCCATTCGTACTTCAGGTAAACCCCAAAACAGGGGGACGCTCTGTAACTCCGACTGTTACAGGAGCAGATGAGAGTAAAGTATTGATGGATTATCGACGTAACTTTAGCTATTACAATATCAACGGAAGCGAAAGCCACATCAGCGGACAGATAAAGAATGATGAGGCAACGAATAACTTCTTTATGGCACAGGTATGGCGTAATTACTATACTGCTGTCAATAAGAAGCCTAATTACGAAGCAAGAGCACCAATGTCTTACTATGATAATGCCAGTTCATCAGCCGTAACATTAGGATATATAGATCCTGCAGACAAGTCACTGGTTATCAATCCGGGTAAATGGATCGGCGAGGATAAAACATATGCCAATGGTGTCATGAGTGGACAAATTACATTTGTAACCAATGGAGCCAGTGCCGGCTTAGGTAGCGGCAATCAGATTTACCCGATTCTTGTTTGGTTTGATGAGAAATTTTAATCTATATCTTATATTATAAATAATGAGTAATTCAATGATAAATAAAGCTATGAGCCAAAGAGGGTGGATGACCCTCTTAGCTCTGATTATGTCAATCAGCTTATATGCCCAGAATACAATTAAGGGAGTAATAGTTGACGAAACAGATTTCCCACTGATCGGAGCAACCGTAATGGTGAAAGGAACGTCCAATGGAGGAGTAACCGATCTGGATGGAAAATTTACAATTACCGCCAAAAAGGGAGATGTATTGTCAGTTTCTTATATTGGTTATAAACCACAAGAAATAAAAATACAGGATCAGAAAACACTGAATATCAAAATGGTTCCGGACAATGCAATGCTGGATGAAGTGGTTGTAGTAGGCTATGGTTCAATGAAGCGTTCGGACCTGACCGGATCAGTATCATCGGTATCTGCCAAAAATGTTGAAGGCTTCAAGACCGGTTCGGTAATGGAAGCTTTAGGAGGACAGGTAGCCGGTGTACAAATCACACAAACAGACGGTACACCCGGTTCTGGTTTTGATATCAAAGTACGCGGTATCGGTACAATGACAGGAGATGCTTCTCCACTGTACATTGTAGATGGTTTCCAGGTAGACGATATTAATTATCTCGCCAACTCGGACATTGAATCAATCGAGGTATTGAAAGATGCTTCCTCAGCTGCCATCTATGGAGCACGTGCAGCCAATGGTGTTGTAATGGTAACTACAAAATCAGGTAAAACCGGCCGCCCCGTAGTAAGTTATAACGGTTCTACAAGTTACCGTAAGATTTCCAAGACACTGGATTTGCTGGATCCGTATGAATTTGTAAAATTACAGATGGAAGTTAATCCCAGTAAATATGCAAATACGTATTATAAAACCGGCGAAGATGACAATGGCGTTCCCTACAGATACCAGTCTATGGATGATTATATCGGTGTACAAGGCGTAGATTGGCAAGGTGAAACATTCCGCCCGACCTGGTCACAAGATCATAACCTGTCTGTAATGGGTGGTAATGACAATACGAAGTATACGCTTTCATTCTCCCGCTACAATGAAAATGGTATTTTCAACAATAGTGGATTTGATAAAACATCCGGTAAATTCCGTGTGAATCAGAAAGTAACCAAAAATGTATCTTTCGATGCTACTATCAACTATTCAAATACAAACAAGAAGGGTGCAGGAACATCCGGAGATTCCGGTCGTTTCAACATGCTGGCCCAAATTTTGAGTGCGCGTCCTACCGGTGGTCTTGCATTAACCAATGAAGAACTATTGGCAGCTGCTATCGACCCATTAGAGTTGGAAAGTAGCGAAAGCCTCGCACAGGTAAATCCTATTATGCAGACTCAATCTGTTACGAATACAAAACGTTCTGAAATGTGGTCGGGTAATTTGTCTGTAACCTGGGAAATTATAAAAGGGTTAACATTCAAAACAGCCGGAACTTACAATACAACCAATACCCGCACGAACATTTTCTATAAAAATGGTTCAAAAGAAGCCTACCGTAACGGACAGAAACCTTATGGTCAGACTCAAATGGGACGTGACCTGCGTTGGACGAACTATAACAACCTTACCTGGAAACAGAAAATCAAAAAACATTCTTATGACGTAATGTTGGGACAGGAGATCTCGTTCAAAAGTTCTGAATACCTGTTAGGACAGGCAAAAGATTTCCCTTTTGACAACATGGGTAATGACAATTTAGGTATTGGTGCAACGCCAAGTAAAGTAGCTACTTCATACAGCGACAAAACACTGGTATCATTTTTTGCCCGTGGTAACTATAGTTACAACAATCGTTATTTGTTGACTGCCACTGTACGTGCTGACGGCTCTACAGTATTCTCTAAAAAGCATAAATGGGGATATTTCCCTTCATTCTCTGCTGCATGGAGGGTTTCTGAAGAAAATTTCATGAAGAACCTGGAATTCATCTCAAATGCTAAAGTACGTTTTGGCTGGGGAACAGTAGGTAATGACCGTATATCCAACTACTTATCTATGGACTTATACGAACAGAGCAAATATGGTGTAGGTGGAAGCACAGTTACTGTACTAACTCCGAAACAACTGAAAAATGAAAATCTGAAATGGGAAGGTTCTACCACCATTAACTTAGGTTTTGACCTGGGCTTCCTTGACAACAGACTGAACCTGACAGCTGATTTCTTTATCAAAAACACGAAAGACTTGTTACTGGCACAGAGTCTGGCACATGTCACCGGATTCTCTTCTCAATACCAAAACATTGGTAAGATTCAGAATCGCGGTATCGAACTTAGCCTGAACAGTACAAACATCCAGAATCGTAACTTTACCTGGCAAACAGATTTCAACATTTCATTCATTCGCAACGAATTGAAATCACTCCAGTCAGGAGTACAATCGATGTATTCCCGTTCGGGATTCAGCTCTGACTTTACAAACTACGATTACGTAGCTACCGTAGGTTCTTCTTTGGGATTAATTTATGGATATGAATTTGATGGTGTATATCAAAGCTCCGACTTTATTACTACTCCAAACGGTTCACATCAACTAAAACCGGGTGTGACACGTAATGATCGCTATACTACCGGTCCTTTGGCTCCGGGTGTTGTGAAATATAAAGATCAGGATGGTGACGGTGTAATCACCACTAACGACCGTACGGTAATTGGTAATGCTATTCCCAAATGGTATGGTGGTTTCACTAATACATTTAACTATAAGGGCATCGACCTGAGTGTCATGTTCCAATTCAATTATGGTAATGATGTATACAATGCAACCCGCCTTTATGCCACCCAAACTCAGAACGAACGTACCAATCAGCTGGCAGAGGTTGCCGACCGCTGGACTCCGACCAATGCTTCCAACAGAGTACCTTCGGCCAAAGGATACGTAAAAAATGAACTATATTCACGTTTCATTGAAGACGGTTCATTCCTGCGTTTGAAAAATGTGACACTGGGTTACACACTTCCTGTCAACTGGACAAAGAAAGCATATATTTCTAAATTACGCGTATATGCTTCAGGACAGAACCTCTTCTGTATTTCGGGTTATAGCGGCTATGACCCTGAGGTAAGTACAGCAAGCAGCAGCCCGATGACTCCCGGACTTGACTGGGGGGCATATCCAAAGAGTAGAGTAATTACATTCGGACTTGATATTCAATTCTAATCAAATGACAACAATGAAAAAGATATCCTATTATATATTCGCGGCATTAATGTGTGCCACTTCCCTCTCCTCTTGCTCAGACATGCTTGAGGAAGAGTCAGCTGTAGAAGTTGATAAATCGAAATACATGAACAATGCTTCAGAAGCAGAAACCGTGTTATTGGGTGTTTATCGCAATATGGTGACTGATGCACTGTATAGCTACAATCTATCTATATTGTTTAATATCACCAATGACATTGCACAATGTGAAGGTAACTCGACAAATGCATTCCGTGAAATCCCGGCCAATGCCTTCACCACAAGTAACTCCAGTGTTCAGTCTACCTGGTCTACATTGTACAACTCCATCTACAATGCCAATGATTTTATTGAAACCCTGGAAAGTAAAGTGGGTAACTATACAGAAGGCGATAAGAAGCTGGCAAATATCTATATGGCAGAAGCAAGAGCTTTACGTGGTTTATATTACTTCGAATTAGTTCGCTGGTATGGTAATATCGCACTCATGAAAAATACCCAGATGTCTAACCAGCATCCGTCTACTTTTGTACAGGCAGACCCGGCTGAAGTATACCGTTTTATTGAAGATGATCTGAAGTTTGCAGCAGAGAACCTGCCATATTCAACCGAGGACGATGTACGCAAAGAGAGTAGCTTCCGCATGTCAAAAGGAGCTGCCTTAGGATTGTTGGCTAAAGTATATGCTACATGGGCAGGATATCCTGTACATGACACTTCTAAATGGGAACAGGCTGCACTGACTGCTCAGACACTTATCGAATCTAAAAAACACAGCTTACTGCAAAATTATGAACAATTATGGAAAAATACCTGCAACGGTGTGTGGGCCCCTGAAGAGAGCTTAATTGAAGTAAGTTTCTATGCCCCTACCGTAACAGGTACAAACAGCGAAGATCCCGTAGGGCGTATTGGTAAGTGGAACGGCGTGATTGCAAACGAAATCCCAGGTGTACGTGGACGTAATGCAGGTAATGTGAAAGTTATCTATACTTTCTACCGTGACTGGGAGAATAAAGAAAACGATTTGCGTTGTAATCTCTCTATCGCCGACTATAAATATGTGGGTACTGTAAAAACTCCGTATTCAACCAAAGGCCCGGACGAAGACCAAAAAAACTGGCAACTTCTTACTCCGGCTAAGTGGGATACAGAAAAGTATGTAAGCAAAAGTAATGTACTGATCAATGGTGAACGTTCCAACATAAATTGGTACATCCTACGCTACTCAGATGTATTGCTATTGTATGCAGAAGCCTTGAATGAATGGAAGGGAGCCCCCAATGATGCTGCTTACAACGCTGTAAATATGGTACGCCGCCGCGGATTCGGACTTCCGGTAGACGCAGCAAGTGAAATTGCAGACCTGCCTGCCGGGCTCGATTATCAAGGTTTCCAGAAAGCCATCCGCAAAGAACGTGCATACGAGCTTGCTTTTGAAGGACATCGTCGCCAAGATCTTGTACGCTGGGGAATCTATGCAGAAGCAATTGATGAAACAGATACACAGTTGAGAAGATGGTTCCCAAATGCAAATTACATAGCATACGATTTTACAAAGAAGGGGAAACACGAACTGTTTCCCATCCCGCAAAGAGACAAAGATCTTATGAAACAGTTCAAACAAAACCCGGGTTGGAATTAATTCGGAATTACTATAAAAGTAAAGCAAGAGGGTGCTACAGAGCACCCTCTTGTATAATATTAATAGCAAATTCAACAAAAGTAATACTATAGTGGACTTATTCCAATTCCTTTTCAACATTCGTACAATAAAAATACATTCTGATTGAGTACATTTGCAATATAACAAAATCACATTTAACAACTGCTTATTAAAAAATGAATAACATGAAAAAGAACCTTGTGCTCTTTGCTTCGCTTGCGGTCGTTGCTCTGTCATCGTGCAACACCACTCCAAAGGAAGACTACAGCTGGATTAAAAAAGGCATTGATGTAGCTTCTGCACAGCTCAAACTCACAGCTGAAGAAATTGCTGACTCAACAAAAATGCCACGTTCCATCTGGACCGGCTATGATATGAATTTCCTTTGTCAGCAATTAGAACGAGATTCACTTACTTTTAAGGACTCACTTCGTACTCATCCTCAGGCATACAAGTTAGGGAAACGCCGTCTTTGCGGACTACTTGACTGGACAAGCGGATTCTTTCCCGGAACGTTATGGTATACTTACGAGCTGACAGGTGATAATGCATTAAAAACACAAGCTGTTAAATATACAAATATGCTGAATCCGGTACGCTACTATACGGGTACACACGATCTTGGTTTTATGATAAATTGTAGCTATGGCAACGCAAAACGTTTATCACCCAATGATACCATCTCCGCTGTAATGGTGGAAACAGCAGAAAACCTTTGTTCACGTTTTAATGAGTCAATTGGGGCAATCCGTTCATGGGATTTCGGAACATGGAACTTCCCGGTTATCATCGACAACATGATGAATCTCGACCTGTTATTCACAGCCAGCAAAATGACAGGTAACCCCAAATACAAAGACATTGCTATCAAACATGCACAGACTACCATGAAATATCATTTCCGTCCGGACTATACCTGCTGGCACGTTATCAGCTACAACAATGATGGTACAGTGGAACGCAGACAGACTCACCAGGGCAAAAACGATGACTCTTCATGGGCACGCGGACAAGCATGGGCGGTATACGGATACGTATCCTGCTATCGTGAAACTGGCGACAAAGAATACTTGAATTTTGCTACTAAAATTGCCGATATGATCATGGCACGGGTAAAAACAGATGATGCCATACCTTTGTGGGACTATGATGCACAAGGTGAAGGAACTCCGCGCGATGCCTCAGCAGCTTCTGTAACAGCTTCTGCCCTCATTGAAATGAGTACAATGGTTCCGGATGGGAAGAAATATCTGGATTATGCTGAGAAAATCCTGAAGAGTCTCTCGAGCGATGCATATCTGGCCAAAGCAGGTGAGAACCAGGGATTCATTCTGATGCACTCTACCGGTTCACTACCCAATGGCTCAGAAATCGACACTCCGCTGAATTACGCAGACTATTACTACATGGAAGCTTTGAAACGCTTTATGGATGTAAAAGGGATAGAATATAAGAAGCTATAATAAAGTTATGGAGTTATAGGGCTATAAGCCTAAGGACTTAATCCTATAACATTATAGTTCCTATAACTCTATAACATTATAATTCCCATAATAACCCTATAACATTATAACTCTATAACATAAATAATTATCATGTTAAACAAAACATTTAAATTAATCACTCTGCTTGTTATTGCATGTTTTGCAAGCCAAGCAGGTGCCCAGGAATTGAAAAGCGAAGTATTCTCGCTCCTCAACCTGGATTATCCGGGACTTGAGAAAGTAAAAGCCCTTCACGAAGAGGGTAAGAATGAAGATGCTGCCAAAGCATTACTCGACTACTATCGGGCACGGACCAATGTGAAGAGTCCGGATATCGATCTGCAAAACCTTAAAATCAGCAAACAGGAGCAGAAATGGGCCGACGATGGTTTAGAACACACTTTCTTTGTACATAAAGGTTATCAGCCTTCTTACAACTACGGTAAAGACATTAACTGGCAATACTGGCCGGTGAAAGACAATGAATTACGTTGGCAGTTGCACCGTCACAAATGGTTCACTCCGATGGGAAAGGCTTACCGCATCTCCGGTGACGAAAAGTATGCAAAAGAATGGGCTTTTCAGTATATCGACTGGATCAAGAAGAATCCTCTGACAAAGATGGAAAAAGAACACTACGAACTTGTCAGTGCAGGTGAAGTGAAAGGAAATGCTGAAAACGTACGCTTTGCATGGCGTCCACTGGAAGTGAGTAACCGTCTGCAAGACCAGACAAGCCAGTTCCTGCTATTCCTCCCCTCTTCATCATTTACTCCGGATTTCCTCACAGAATTCCTTGTAAATTACCACAAACATGCTGTACATATCCTGAATAACTATTCGGACCAGGGCAATCACTTATTGTTCGAGGCACAACGTATGATCTATGCAGGAGCCTTCTTCCCCGAATTCAAAGAAGCGGCAGCATGGAGAAAAAGCGGTATCGATATCCTGAATCGCGAAATTCATGTACAGGTATACGAAGATGGCGGACAGTTTGAACTTGACCCGCACTATCACCTGGCAGCTATCAATATCTTCTGCAAGGCATTGCGCATGGCAGATGTAAACGGATTCCGTAATGAATTCCCGCAAGGTTATCTGGATACCATCGAATCAATGATTACTTTCTATAGTAACATCTGTTTCCCTGATTATTCTAATCCTTGCTTCAGTGACGCTAAATTGGGTGATAAACCAGCTGAAATCAACAACTACAAAGACTGGGTAAAAATCTTCCCCAAAAATGAGCAGATACTTTGGTTTGCTACAGAAGGTAAACAAGGAAAGAAACCGGAGAACTTATCAAAAGGTTTCCTGAAATCAGGCTTCTTTACTTTCCGCAATTCATGGAATACAGACGCTACAGTAATGGTAGCGAAAGCCGGACCAAAAGCGTTCTGGCATTGCCAACCGGATAATGGTACATTTGAGCTTTGGTTTAATGGTAAAAATCTGTTCCCCGACAGTGGTGCATACGTATATGCCGGTGAAGGTGAAGTAATGAAATTACGTAACTGGTTCCGCCAGACTATGGTCCACAATACGTTGACACTTGATAACAAAACATTAGAGACCACAGAATCTGTAACCAAACTTTGGCAACCGGAAGGTGACGTACAAATATTAGTAACTGAAAACCCCAGCTACAAAGATTTGAAACACCGTCGTTCTATATTCTTCGTTGACAATAAATATTTTGTGATTGTAGACGAAGCCGTAGGTACTGCCAAAGGCAAAGTAAATCTACACTACCAACTGTGCGAAGGTAAAGTGAATATTGATCCAAAAACAATGACACTCACTTCTGACTTTGAAGGTAACAGTAATGTGAAACTACAATGCTTTGCTCCGAAAGGCACAACATTGGAAACAGAAGAAGGATGGCGCTCTACTGCTTATCGCAAGCGCGTTGAGCGTACGGCTGTAGCCTTCAATGTAAACAAAGATAAAGAAGAGGCCGTACGTTATATCACTATCATCTACCCGACTGAAGACAGTACCAAAGCCCCCAAACTGTCAGCAAGCTTCAAAAACAAGAAGTTTGACGAAAATACACTGGAAGTAGAAGTGAAGATCGACGGTAAGAAACAGTCATTGAAATATAAAATCAGCGATTAGTGATGAGTAGTTAGTGATTAGTGATAAGTGATTAGCCAGCTGCACTATATACCGCATGGCGTTAATCACTCATCACTGATCATTAGTCACTAATCACTAATCACATATCACTAACCACTAAATAACTGGTCATTATGAAAAGCAATTCTTCTCAACTCATCCTTCCACTTGCCGCACTGAGTCTTGCCTCGTGCGCAGAAAAAAAGGAAGAACTCAAGCGCCCTAACATCATTTTCATGATGACGGACGACCATACCACACAAGCCATGTCATGCTATGGTGGTAATCTTATCCAAACTCCGAATATGGACCGCATTGCCAATGAAGGTATCCGCTTCGACAACTGCTATGCAGTCAATGCACTCTCCGGTCCATCCCGTGCCTGTATCCTGACAGGTAAATTCAGCCATGAGAACGGCTTTACTGACAATGCAAGTACTTTTAACGGCGATCAGCAGACTTTCCCCAAACTACTGCAACAAGCCGGATATCAAACTGCCATGATCGGCAAATGGCATCTTATCACCGAACCGCAAGGCTTTGATTTCTGGAGTATTCTGAGCGGACAACATGAACAGGGTGATTATTACGACCCGGATTTTCTTGAAATGGGTAAACCTGTTGTCGAGAAAGGATATGCCACAGATATTATCACAGACAAAGCAATCAACTTTCTTGAACACCGCGATAAATCAAAACCTTTCTGCATGATGTATCATCAGAAAGCGCCTCATCGCAACTGGATGCCTGCCCCCCGGCATCTGGGTATATTCAACAACACAATATTCCCCGAGCCAGCCAACCTTTTCGATGATTACGAAGGACGTGGGCGTGCAGCACGTGAACAGGATATGTCTATCGAACATACATTAACGAACGATTGGGACTTGAAGTTACTCACACGTGCCGAAATGCTGAAAGATACTACCAATCGCCTGTACAGCGTATACAAACGCATGCCGGCAGAAGTGCAGGACAAATGGGATTCAGTCTATGCACAACGTATTGCCGAGTATCACAAAGGAAACTTAAAAGGAAAGGCACTTATCAGCTGGAAATATCAGCAATACATGCGCGATTATCTGGCAACAGTACTGGCAGTAGATGAGAATATCGGACGCCTGATGAACTATCTGGAAGAGATTGGAGAACTGGATAACACAATCATCGTCTATACATCGGATCAGGGTTTCTTCCTGGGTGAACATGGTTGGTTTGACAAACGCTTTATGTATGAAGAATGCCAACGTATGCCACTGATAATCCGTTTCCCAAAAGGTATCAAAGCAGGAAGTACAAGTAGTGCAATCAGCATGAATGTAGACTTTGCTCCTACTTTCCTAGATTATGCAGGAGCAGATATCCCTTCGGATATACAGGGTAAATCTCTGAAACCGATCCTGGATAATGCAGGCAAAACTCCGGTAGACTGGCGTCAGGCTGCCTATTATCACTATTATGAATATCCGGCAGAGCACTCTGTGAAACGTCATTACGGCATTCGCACACAGGATTTCAAACTCATTCATTTCTACAATGACATCAACGAATGGGAAATGTATGATATGAAAGCAGACCCGCGCGAAATGAATAATGTATTTGATAAACCGGAGTATGCAGAGAAGCAAAAAGAACTCATGCAGCTGTTGGAAGATACACAGAAACAATATAATGATACTGACCCGGAAGAGAAGGTAAAAGAACTCTTCAAAGGAGACAGACGAATGATGCACAACAGGTGAAAAGATTAGACGATTGGACAATTGACAATTTACGATTGATATTTCCTCTTTCAGAAGAATAATCCTAATTGCAAATTGTCTAATCGTAAATCTCTCCGCTGCCTTATATATAAACAAAGTTATTTCAATCGTAAATTGTAAATCGTCTAATCGTAAATATTATTATGGACAGAAGAAGTTTTCTTAAAAACACAGGTTGGTCCTTCCTGGGACTGGCCGCATCCGGTAGCTTGCTCGGTGCTTGTGCAGCAGGTAGCAAAGAGGCTAAAAAAATCATGCCATCAGCAAGTGACCTTAAAATGTACTGGGGTGACTTACATAATCACTGTAACATCACTTACGGACATGGTGATATGCGCGATGCTTTTGAAGCAGCAAAAGAACAACTGGACTTTGTATCAGTGACTCCACATGCCATGTGGCCGGATATTCCCGGAGCTGATGATCCTCGTCTGAAATGGGTGATAGACTACCACACAGGTGCTTTCAAACGTCTGCGTGAAGGTAACTATGACAAATACGTCGCTATGACGAAAGAGTATAATAAGGAAGGAGAATTCCTTACTTTTACGGGATACGAATGCCATAGCATGGCACACGGTGACCACGTGGCACTGTGGCATGACATTGATGTGCCACTCGTTGAGTGCACCTCTGTACAGGAATGGAAAGAGAAACTAAAAAATGAGAAGGTATTTATCACCCCGCACCATATGGGTTATCAGGGTGGATACCGTGGATATAACTGGGATTGTTTCACAGAAGGAGATCAGACTCCGTTCGTTGAAATGTATTCTCGTCACGGACTGGCAGAAAGTGATCAGGGAGATTATAACTATCTGCACGATATGGGACCACGCCAGTGGGAAGGAACCGTGCAATACGGATTGGATCGTGGCAATAAGTTTGGTATCATGTGCTCAACAGACCAACATTCGGGCTATCCCGGTAGCTATGGTGACGGACGTATCGGTGTACTGGCTCCTTCACTGACTCGGGATGCTATCTGGGATGCTCTGAAAAGCCGTCATGTATGTGGTGCGACCGGTGACAAAATTAAGATTGACTTCCGCCTGAATGATGCATTCATGGGAGACGTAGTACGTGGCAACAGCCGTCGCATCTATGTTAACGTAGAAGGTGAAAGCTGTATCGACTATGTAGATATCGTGAAAAACGGACAATGCATTGCCCGCCTGAATGGACCATTGACTCCGATAATGCCCGAAGGTGACACTGTACACTGTAAAGTAAAAGTAGACTTTGGCTGGAATCGCGAAGAGAAATATGTACACTGGCAAGGTAAACTCGCAGTGAATAAAGGACGTATCGTGAGCGTAACCCCCTGTTTCCGTGGCGCTGCATTTACTTCTCCGCAAGAGGGTGAAACAGAATTCCATACACATGTAAATCGTATCCTTTCTACCAATGAGAAGGAAACAGAACTCGATATGTACTCCAGTAAAAATCCGAACGTAACCACTCCCGCTATGCAGGCTGTCATCCTTGAACTGGAAATGCCTAAAGACGGAGTTCTGGCAGCGGAGTTTAACGGCAAGAAGTTTGAACATACTTTAGGCGAATTACTCGAAGGTTCACGCTCTCATTTCATGATAGGCTGGTTGAGCGAAGCCATTCTTTTCAACCGTGCAATGCCCGAAAGCTGCTATACTGTAGAGCATTTTATGGAAGATAAAGAACCGCAAAAGGATACGGATTATTACTATGTCCGGGTTCGCCAACGCGATCAGCAGTGGGCATGGAGTTCACCGATCTGGGCGGAGAGAGTTTAAATTGTATAATGTACTTTTCTTTCGCCTTGATGCGAAAGAAAAGATACCAAAAGAAAGAATCAAGGCTGCATTTTTTCTCCTACTCACTTCCTGCGTTCCGCTAAAGGGGCTCGAACTCGCTTCGCTCAAACAATCGCCCCTTTTTGACGCTTCACTG